>NZ_CAHJXD010000275.1 GCF_903644055.1 Sphingomonas bacterium
CGTCTCCCCCTCGTTCGAGGAGATGAAGGACGCGCTCGATCTCAAGTCCAAGTCGGGCGTGCATCGCCTGATCTCGGCGCTGGAGGAGCGCAGCTTCATCCGCCGCCTGCCCAATCGCGCGCGCGCGCTGGAAGTGCTGCGCGTGCCCGATGCGATGAAAGCGGGCGCCAAGCCCAAGCTGGTCGCCTCCACCCCGCGCGCCGTGCTCGCGCCCGCCAACGACGTGCTGGAAATCCCGCTGCACGGCCGCATCGCCGCGGGCCTCCCGATCGAGGCGATCGAAGGGCAGAGCATGCTCTCGGTGCCCGCCGCTTTGCTCGGGCCGGGCGAGCATTATGCGCTGGAGGTCGCGGGCGATTCGATGGTCGAGGCGGGGATTCTCGACGGCGATTATGCGCTCGTCCGTCGCGTCGACAAGGCGCGCGATGGCGAGATCGTCGTGGCGTTGGTCGACGATGCCGAGGCGACGCTCAAATATTTCCGCCGCGAAGGCACGATGGTGCGGCTCGATCCCGCCAACCGCGCATATGATCCGCAGCGCTACAAGCCCAACCAGATCCGCATCCAGGGCAAGCTCGCCGGCCTGCTCCGTCGCTACTGAGGCGGATCATGGCCGATCCGCGCATCGATTTCATCGAGCTGCCGAGCGGGGAAACCCCCGCGATGCAGGCTTTCTACGGCTCCGCGTTCGGCTGGGCGTTCACCGCGTTCGGGCCGAGCTATGCCTGCACGATGACCGGCGACGTCGACATCGGTTTCCAGGCCGACGCGGAGGAGCGCACGACGGCGATCCTGCCCGCGATCCGCGTCGACGATCTCGAAGCGGCCTTGGCCGATGTCGAGCGCGCGGGCGGCACGATCAGCCGCCCGATCTTCGCCTTCCCCGGCGGCCGCCGTTTCCACTTCACCGACCCCGCCGGCAACGAACTCGCCGCCTATCAGGGCGATTGAGACGCGCTGCCATCTTGGAGGCCGCCCCGTTCAAGCTGAACGTCACCCCGGCCTTGAGCCGGGGTCCCGCTTATTCTTCAACATCGGCAGGCAGCGGGACCCCGGCTCAAGGCCGGGGTGACGTGAGTTCACCTCAACAAGACAGTCCTAGGGTGCACCGTCGATCGTATCCGCCTTCAGCGCAGCCCCGGTCGCCACATATTCCGCGAGGCCTTGACCAGTTGCGGCTGCGGTCCCCCGCCGACCGGCCTGCGCGCGAGCTTGTGGTCGACGGCATGATCGAAGGCGATGCCGGCGCGGCTGCCCGCGATCCAGGCGACGCGCGACGGCACGATCCCGATCCCGCGCAGCTCGACCTCGACCAGCTCGCCCTTGAGCAGGCCCGCGGCGCCCTCGGCCAGCATCCCGCCGCCCGAAAGATTCCGCACCTTGATCGCAACCTCCGCGCCGCTCGCGCGGCGCAGCGTCGCGAGCAGCAGCATGGTGTCGCGCGGCTCGGCGCGCATGCTGGCGAAGCGCGCGTCGTCCGCATCCTGCGCGCTATCGATCGGATCGGGATTCTGCGCGTCCATCGCCTCGCCGGCCTCCTCAGGCCCGCGCTATGGCATGGCGAGGCTGACAAGCGGTTAACGGCGCGCGCGAAGCGTCAGTCGTCGCGCGAAATCTTTTCCTGCCGCTCGTGGCGCTCCTGCGCCTCGACCGTCATCGTGGCCACCGGCCGCGCCTCGAGCCGCGCGAGCGAGATCGGCTCGCCGGTCACCTCGCAATAGCCATATTCGCCGTCGTCGATCCGGCGCAGCGCGGCGTTGATCTTGGCGATCAGCTTGCGCTGGCGATCGCGGGTGCGCAGCTCGATCGACCAGTCGGTCTCGCTCGACGCGCGATCGGTGACGTCGGGCTCGCGCAGCGAATCGACCTGGAGCTGGTTGAGCGTCTCCTTCGATTCCCGAAGGATCGCATCCTTCCAATCGAGCAGCTTGGCGCGGAAATAGGCCTGCTGGCGCGGCCCCATGAAGGCCTCGTCGGCAGTCGGGCGATATTCGGGATCGAGCATCACGGCTGGGCCGCGATCGTTCGCACCCTCCCCATAATCGCCCCGTTCGCCGACGCCATTCACCGCAGTCGCCATCGCTCTCTCACACCCGAAGATGCGGCCGCGCAAACACGGCAGCTTGCCCCCGCGAGCGCCTATAGGCGGCGGTCGATCAGCCTACAAGCGCGACGTGCGCGAGCGGCGGCGATCGAACGCCGCCGCTCCCGAACCATATTCAGCCCGTGCTGCCGGCGGGCTTTCCGCCGCCCGCTGCCTTCGCGGCGGCTTCGAACTGCGCGGCGGTGAGACCGATCATCAGCCCGTCGGGGCCCTTGGCGAATGACGATTTGGGAAGCTGCGCGCTGGCGGTTTCGGACGCGACGGTCACCATATCGCCGTTGACCGCCTTGATCGTGCCGACCTTGGCGCCGGCCTGATCCTTGACCGCTGTGCCGACCGTGATCGCGACGGGAGCCGCTGCGGCGGACGCCGCAGCGCTCGCCTGCGCGGCCGGGGCGCCCTTCGCATCGATCTGCGCCTTGGTCATGGCGAGCACGAGCTTGCCGTCGCCGGCCGCGAACGAGGCGATCGGAATACCGACCTTGGTCGTTCCGGTCGAAAGCGTGGCGATCCCGTTGGTGACGCTCTCGATCGATCCGACCGCGGCGCCAGCGGTATCGACGACCTGCGCGCCAGCGGTGACGTTGGGTGTCGCCGGCGCGGTCGTAGCGGCCGGTGTCGCCGCGTCCGGTGCGGGCGTGGTGGTTTGCGCGAGGGCCGGTGCTGTCAGCATGATCGCTGCCATGGCAAGGGGGGTACGCAGCATTGTCTGTCTCCATTCCAGATGGCGTTGAAAATTAGATAGGCTTGAGCTGACGAGTGGCACGACAGATCACGACGAATCGTGTTTGGGACGGGATTGATGACCGACTGGGACCGAGAAAACCGACGCATCGGGGCGAAGTTCCTGACCTGATCTGCCAGCTCCGCGCTCTAACCTGGACTATGCTGCCTGCCTGCTGACGGCGGACTTGGCGGGAAGCCACGCCAAGCCGTTCGCGCCTGTCTTTCCGGGCAGGCTCCGCGTCCGCGCGGCGGGGTTGCACGGGCTGTTGGCCGCCGCCATAGCCTGCGCGATGCACGATATCCGCGCCATCCGTGACGATCCGACGGCGTTCGATGCCGCCATGGCGCGGCGCGGGCTGGCGCCGCAATCACCTGCGCTGATCGCGCTCGATGCGCGGCGGCGCGATGCGGTGGGCGAGGCGCAGGCGCTCCAGACGCGGCGCAACGAGGCCTCCAAAGCGATCGGGCGGGCGAAGGCGAGCAAGGATGAGGGCGCGGCGGCGGCGCTGATGGCCGAGGTCGCGGCGATCAAGCAGCGCCTCCCCGCGCTCGCCGAAGAGGAGGCCGCCGCCGATGCGGCGCTGGCCGATGCGCTGGCGGCATTGCCCAATCTTCCCGCCGATGACGTGCCGGAGGGCGCCGACGAGACGGGCAATATCGAGCGGAAACGCTGGGGCAGCCCGCGCGCCTTCGCGTTCGAACCGCGCGACCACGCCGATCTCGGGCCGGCGCTGGGGCTCGATTTCGAGGCGGCGGCGGCGATTTCGGGGGCGCGGTTCGCAGTGCTGCGCGGGCCGATGGCGCGGTTGCAGCGCGGGCTCGCGCAGTTCATGCTCGATCGGCAGACCGAGACCAACGGCCATGTCGAGGTGGCGCCGCCGCTGTTGGTGCGCGACGAGGCGATGTTCGGCACGGGGCAGCTCCCCAAATTCGCCGAGGATCTGTTCCGCACCACCGACGGGCGCTGGCTGATCCCCACCGCCGAGGTCAGCCTGACCAACCTCGTCCGCGAGCGCATCCTCGCCGAAGGCGCGCTGCCGATGCGGATGGTCGCGCTGACGCCCTGCTTCCGCTCCGAGGCCGGCGCGGCGGGGCGCGACACGCGCGGGCTTATCCGCCAGCACCAGTTCGACAAGGTCGAGCTGGTGACGATCTGCGCGGCCGAGGATGGCGAGGCCGAGCATGAGCGGATGACGCGCGCGGCCGAGGGCGTGCTGGAGGCGCTGGAGTTGCCGTATCGGCGGATGCTGCTGTGCGCGGGCGACATGGGCTTCCAAGCCGCCAAGACCTTCGATCTCGAAGTCTGGCTGCCGGCCCAGGCGACCTATCGCGAGATTTCGAGCTGCTCCAACTGCGGCGATTTCCAGGCGCGGCGGATGAACACGCGCGTGCGCGGCGGCGACGGCAGGGGCACCGCCTTCGTCCACACGCTCAACGGATCGGGGCTAGCCGTCGGGCGCACGCTCGTCGCGGTGCTGGAAAATTATCAGGAGGCCGACGGCTCGGTCACGCTGCCCGCCGCGCTCAGGCCCTATATGGGCGGGCTCGAGCGGCTGGCGCCCGCCTGATGCGCATCCTGATCACCAACGACGACGGCATCCACGCGCCGGGCATCGGTTTGCTCGAACGGATCGCGCGGACCTTCACCGATGACGTGACGGTGGTCGCGCCGGCGAGCGAGCAATCGGGCAAGGGCCGTTCGCTGACGCTGACCCAGCCGATCCGCACGCGCGCGTTCGACGATCGCCATCATGCGGTGAGCGGCACGCCGACCGACGCGGTGATCATGGCGCTGGCGCTGTTCATGAAAGATGCGCCGCCCGACCTGATCCTTTCGGGCATCAATCGCGGATCGAACCTCGGCGAGGACGTCAGCTATTCGGGTACGGTCAGCGCCGCGCAGGAGGGCGCGCTGGCGGGCATAAGATCGATCGCGCTGAGCCAGGTCTATGCGCGATCGGGAATGGGCGATGCCGTGCCGTTCGATACGGCGGAAGCGTGGGGGCGGCGCGTACTGGAACCGCTGATCGCCGCCGACTGGGCGCCGCGCACGCTGGTCAACGTCAACTTCCCCGCGATCGCGCCCGATGCCGTGAAGGGGATCAAGGTCGCGCGGCAGGGGCTGCGCGATTACCGCCGTCCCAGGCTGGAGAGCGGCACGGATCCGCGCGGTTTCGACTATCACTGGCTGGTGCTGGGCGGCGTTCCGCACACGCCCGCCGCCGATACCGATCTCGAGGCCTCGGCGGCGGGCTATGTCACGGTGACGCCGCTCCACCTCGACATGACGCACGATGGTTCCCGGCCCGCGCTGGAGGCGCTCTACCGGTGAGGGCGCCGCCGGCTCTGCTGGCGCTGCTCGCCGTCGGCGCCGCGACGCCGCCGCCCGAGAGCGGGCCGCCCGCCTGGG
>NZ_CAHJXD010000276.1 GCF_903644055.1 Sphingomonas bacterium
CAAGCTGGCGCTGTTGATCACGAGCGGGCTGGGGCTGGTGGCTCCCGCGCTCGCGCAGAGCAGCGCCTCTCCCAGCCCGGCCGTTCCCGCGAACGCGGCAGGCCCCGCGCCATTGGCGGCGGGGCCGGCAGGCGACCAGGCGGCGGTGCGCGGCAGCGAGGATGTCGGGGATATCATCGTCACCGCGCGGCGCGTCGAAGAGCGCCTTCAGGACGTGCCGATCTCGATCACCGTGTTCAACCAGCAGCAGATCGCCAACCGCAACATCGTCGCGCCGGAGGATCTCGCGCTCTACACGCCGTCGCTGTCGACCAACGGCGTCACCGGCCGGGAGAATACCAACTATTCGATCCGCGGTTTCACTCAGGAGATCGGCACTTCGCCATCGGTCGCGGTCTATTTCGCTGATGTCGTGGCACCGCGCAGCAGCGCATCGATCCCGCAGGGCGACGGCGCTGGTCCCGGCTCCTTCTTCGATCTCCAGAACGTGCAGGTGCTGAAGGGCCCGCAGGGCACTTTGTTCGGCCGCAACACGACCGGCGGTGCGGTGCTGCTCGTGCCGCAGAAGCCGACAAGCCGCTTCGAGGGCTATGTCGAGGGGCTTTACGGCAGCTACAATTGGAAGGGCCTACAGGGCGCGATCAACGCGCCGCTCACCGACACCATCCGCGCGCGCCTGGCGTTCGACTTTCAGGATCGCGACGGCTTGACGAAGAATGTCGGCGCCGGCCCCGATCTCGACGACCGCCACTATATCGCGGTGCGCGGCAGCGTGGTTTGGGACGTCACGCCCGATATCGAGAATTACACGATCCTGTCCTACATTCATTCGAAGAGCAACGGATCGGGCTATGCGCTGATCGGGTGTGATCCCAACAGCTTCATCGGCTCGAACGTATGCGGCCCCTTCGCGACGCGGCAGGCGGGCGGCCCGCACACCGTCAGCACCGACATTCCGAATCCGCTCAACGAGCGGACCGAATATCGCGGGATCAACACCACGACCTGGCAGGCCAGCGACACGCTGACAGTGAAGAATATCATCAGCTATACGCGCCTGAAGGGCAAGTATGTGTCGGACGTGTTCTCCACGAACATCAAGATCCCGACGGTTGTCTTCGTTCCGGTTCAAAGCGCGACGGGCGCCGTCCTCGGCCTCCAGCCGACGCCGACCGGCGCGTTGGCGGGGACGCGGCTCCAGTTCGTGGACACTTTCGCAAATGGCGCGCCGGGCAACACCGACCAGTCGACCTTCACCGAGGAATTGCAGTTCCAGGGCAGGCTCGGCGGCGACAAGTTCGTGTGGCAGGCCGGCGTCTATTATGAGCGGTCCGCACCCCATGGCTATACCGAAAACCGCTCCACCCAGTTGGTCAACTGCGCGAATGTCGCCACGCTGCAATGCTATTCGCCGCTGGGTCAGATCTTCCGGCAGGGCTACGCGCAATTTTACTCGACCCTGCTCGGCGTGCCGGCGCAGTTCACCGATCTAGGCTACGACTTCCCGATCGGCGGCCTCGGCGTGCGGCGCACTGAGCTAAGCTACCGCAACCTCGGCATCTATGCGCAGGGCACCTACTCCCTGACCAGCCAGTTGAAGGTCACCGGCGGCATCCGCTACACCTCCGACAAGGTCAAGGCCTCCGCCAATGAGTTCAACTATATCTTCGGAGGAGCGCCCGGTTTCGGCCCCACCAACCCGATAGTCACCTGCGTGCAGTTCGATGCCACGCTGGCCAACAATTGTGCCATCAGCGCCAAGACCAAAAGCTCGAAGCCGACCTGGCTCATCGATCTCGACTATAAGCCGAACGACGACATTCTGGTCTACGGCAAATATTCGCGCGGCTACCGCCAGGGCAGTGTGACCCCCAGCGGTGCCGGGATATACCGGACCTTCAAGCCGGAAAAGATCGATGCCTTCGAAGTAGGCTTGAAGACGGATATCCGGGGCGCGCTGCGCGGTTACTTCAACATCGATGCCTTCTACAACAATCTCTATAACCAGCAGATCAACACGGCATTTACCGCGGCTGCGACCAGCGGAATTAGTCAGGCATCGGGCATCGTCAACGTTAACAAGTCGAGAAGCTACGGTATCGAGGCAGAAGCCAGCATCACGCTCTTCCGCGGCTTCAATCTGAACGGCTCCTATACCTATCTTCGCACGAAACTCGTGAGCGCGCCTGTCATCGTACCGAACCTGCCGTTCGTACGGGCGGATTTGTCGGCGGACGTAGGCTCCGACTTGGCCTATTCGCCGCACAATCGGGTTACGCTAACGGGCAACTATGCACTGCCGCTGGATCCGGGCCTCGGGCAGATCGTGTTCGGTGCGACCTATAGCTATAGCAGCTCGCGGCTGGCGGTATCGCAAACGGCGTCCTCCTTCGCCAGGATGAAATCGTTCGACACTCTCAACCTCAACCTGAATTGGAACCATATCGGGGGATCGAAGATCGACGCATCGATCTTCGCGACCAACGTCACCGACAAGAAATATCAGACCCAGGTCGCGGGCGTCTACAACGGCACCGGCGTCGAATTCGCGCGCTACGGCGAACAGCGTGTCATCGGAGGCAAGCTGCGGTTCAACTTCTAATGTAGGCCATGGAGCGGGGCGGCGCTCGCGACGAGCGGATCGTCGCGAGCGTCGTCCCCGAGCCTGGCGGGCACTGCGTCGCTGCAAGCAGGATACGAGAGTGTAACCGGGCGGGAAGTCGGATTTGCCGATCGTTGTTCCGACCTGACAAAGGTGCCGCATGACCCAGCCGTCAGTCACGATCGCGAGCCGCGACATTCCCTATCCCGCGTCGATCAGCGAGGAGGCGCGGGAAAAGCTGGCGATGATGGCGGCTATCCCCGCGGATGCCATCGAGCGTCCGCAGGACACGGCCGGCTGGGACGCGATGATCGGCTATGTCGACGAGATATTGTTCGCGACCATCGCCCCGCCCGCCGCCGGAACGACGGTGACACCCCTGGAAATCGGCGGCGTCGCCGCCTTCGACGTGAAGCCCCAGGGATCGTCCGGCGAGGCGGACGGCCGCATCTGCCTTTTCCTCCATGGCGGCGGGTTCACCATGGGAGGGGGCAAGGCGTGCGGGGCGATGGCGACGGCCTTCGCCGAGGGCACGGACCTCCACACGATCGGCCTCGACTATCGGATGCCGCCGCACTTTCCCTATCCCGCGCCCCTGGACGACTGCGTCGCCGCCTATTGGGCGCTGCTCGAAACACGGCGGCCGGAAGACATCGTCGTGGCGGGAACCTCCGCCGGCGGCAATCTGGCGCCGGCGCTCGTCTTGCGCGCGCGCGACGAAGGCCTGCCCCTGCCGTCGGCGGTGGTGCTCCTCTCGCCGGAGATCGACCTGACCGAGTCGGGCGACAGCTTCGAGACGCTGATGGGTGTGGATCCGGTGCTGAAGGCGCGGCCCACCGACTCGATCGAGCTTTACGCCGCCGGCCACGACCTGTCCGATCCCTACCTGTCGCCGCTGTTCGGCGACTTCGCGAAGGGCTTTCCGACGACGTTCCTGCAATGCGGCACGCGCGATCTGTTTCTGTCGAACACGGTGCGCTTCCATCGCGCGCTCCGCAAGCAGGACATTCCCGCCTTCCTGCACGTCTTCGAGGCCATGCCCCACGGCGGCTTCGGCGCGATGTTCGAAGGGGGATTGGGAGCTTCGCCCGAGGATCGGGACGTCTACGAGGAAGTGCGGCGGTTCCTCGCCGCATTGCCCCGAGCATGATGAAGCGACGCGGACCGATGTGCCGAGACATGAGGAAATGGACATGAGCGAGACCGAGATCGAGCAGGCGGAATCCTATCCGCTGCTGAAGGTGGTGCGCGAGATACCGATGCCGTCGTCGATCAGTCCGGTGGCGCAGGCCGTGCTGGGGTATCTGGCGGCCAATCCCATGTCGTCCACTCCGCCGGCGCTGGATGACATCGCCGGCTGGGAAGCCATGCAGCAAAAGAGCGACGCGATGCTGATGGAAATGGTGTTCGCCGGACAGGATCCGGCGGCATTCCCCAGCCGTCTGCTCGGCGGCGTCACCGTCTATGACGTCGAGCCCGACGATCTCGATGCGGGCAGCCCGCTGATCTGCCTTTATATACATGGTGGCGGCCTGACGTGCGGCGGCGGCCCCCTCACGCCGCTGATGGGACGGCTGGGCGCGAAGGATACGGGGCTGCGCACGGTCAGCGTCGATTATCGCATGCCGCCGCACCATCCCTATCCGGCGCCGCTCGACGACTGTGTCGCTGCCTATCGCGGGCTGCTCAAAACCACCGCGCCTGAGAACATCGTCGTCGCCGGCGCGTCGGCGGGCAGCAATCTCGCCGCCGCGCTCGTGCTGCGCGGCCGCGACGAGGGATTGCCGCTGCCGCGCGGCCTCGTCCTGCTGACGCCGGAGATCGACCTGACCGAATCGGGGGACAGCTTCGAGACGAACATGGGCATCGATGCGATGCTCACCCAGCGGCTGACGTCCGCGAACCTGCTCTATGCCAACGGCCACGACCTGGCCGATCCGTATCTTTCGCCGCTGTTCGGCGACTTCTCGAAGGGCTGGCCGCCGACCTTCCTGCAGGCGGGCACGCGCGACCTGTTCCTCTCGAACGCGGTCCGCTTCCACCGCGCGCTGCGCACCCTCGGCCTGCCGGCCGAACTTCACGTGTTCGAGGGCATGCCGCACGGCGGCTTCGGCGGCATCAGTCCGGAAGACGAGGAACTCAGCCTGGAGGTCAGGCGCTTCGTCGCCAGCCTGTGACATCGAAACACGCGCTTTATCGCCCCCATGCGTCTGGCGAGCGGCCCGGTGCAGTTCAACCGCGAGCCCGCGCGCGTCTCCCGCTCCCCGCAAGCAACCGAGCATACCGAACGCGTGCTTCAGGAACTCGGCCTGGAGTGGGACGAACTCGAGCGGCTGCGCTCGGCAGGCGTGATCGGCTGAACGGAGCGACATCGCGAGAAGCGCGACCCTCCCATGCTTTTACGCGCGACGTGGGAGCGATCGTGGACGATCTTGTCGCCTACGTCTCGCGGCTGCTCGAACTGGACGCGTTTGCGCGATCAAGCGAAAAAGGTCAGCCATCCCGACGGGGTTGAGCCACCCCTTTGGGTGATGAGAAATATGAGCGCGAAGCCGACGAGGGCCGACGATAGCGCCAGGATACGGCTGGTCGACCTGAAGCTCCGGGGCAGCAATTCCAATCCGCCGATCGCGAAAAACGCACCGGCGAGTGCCGCGAGCAGCGCCGCGAGTAGCAGCGGCGGAATGCGGAACATCTGTCCCGCGACGACCCCGGCGATGGGCGCAAGACCGTTGAGGAGCAGCCAGTAGCGCGCCACGATGCGATCGTGAGAGGCGAGGCTCAGCCCGACGATATTGACGCCGTCGGCGACATCATGGCTCAGGATCGCGATCGCCACGCCCCAGCCGACCTCCGGTGAAAGCTGGAACGCGAGCCCGATGCCGCAGCCGTCGACGAAGCTGTGCAGCGTCAAGCCCGCCGGAGCGACATGTCCGCGGAGACGCGGACCCCAGCGCGGCAGCGCCGCCAGCAAGCGGCTGAGCGCGATATAGCCGCACAATCCGGCGACCACGGCAACCCAGGCAAGCCAGCGCCGATGCAGCGATCGGGAAAGCTCCAGCGCTTCGGGAAACAGTTCGAGCGCCGCCACGCCGATCACGATGCCGGCGCTCAGCCCCAGGATCAGGCTGAGGCGGCCGCGCAGTCCGAGCGTGGCGAAGCCGCCGGTCAGCGTGGCGGCGCTCGCCGCAAGCCCCAGCATCAACGGCAGCGTCGCGATCAAGACCCGATGCTTTCGCCCTGCCGCGTCGCTCGCGGTGGTGTCTTATGGATGTCCATTTTTAGTAGGGCGGCCGCCGATTGCGAAATCTGCGGCCGCTCTAGCACCCCGCCGTCGTGAATGATATAGTATATCGCATGAGGAATCTGCGGCAGTCATGGGATTTGCCCGCCGTCTCGCGCCTACGCCCGGCCGCTTGCCACCGCCATCGCGGCCAAAAACGGAGGTTAGAGTCGGCCTTTCGTAACGCCGATCCGGTTATTTGCCCGCTGCCGGTCGGGCACCTTGTGATCGGGATCGAGCACGACCGCCGCGATCGGCTGGTGCGTGGGCAGCAGGATATGGTTCTGCATCTGCCGTATCCAGGTCTCGACCGGCAGGATCATGTCCTGATGCGTGCCGTTGGGAAATTCGATGCGGAGCGTCACGGGCATCACCAGCTTGTCGTGGCTCTCGACGGTCACCAGCGCCCCCTTCGCCGGATCGCCGTCGACATAAGCGAGCTTGGTCGCCGCCAGGTCCATCTGCCAATTGTTGAAATACCATCCGCGCCACCACCAGGAGAGGTCCTCGCCACCCGCGCTCTCCATCGCGCGGAAGAAGTCGGCCGGCTGCGGGTGCTTGTACGCCCATTCGGCGATGAAGCGGCGGAAGGCGGGATCGAAGCGCTCGGGCCCGATTATCTCCTCGCGCAGCAGCTTCAGCCCGAGCGCCGATTTGAAATAGGTGACCGGGTGACGCCACTTCTCGATGATCGTGTCGGCGCGCGCGAGGATCGGCGGCGCCGAGGCATCGGCGAGGATCGGTACGATCTCGTCGACCGGATTGCCGCCGCCCGGCGCGAATTCGCTGTCGCGCTTCGGCGCATATTCGCCATGGTTGAAATCGTCTGATTCATAGGTGTCGATGAAGGTGTTGAAGCCCTCGTCCATCCACGCGTTGCGCCGCTCGTCGAAGCCGACGATCATCGGGAACCACGAATGGCCGATCTCGTGCGCGCTGATCCAGAAGAGCTGCTTGCCGGCGTCGTCGATGCCGTCGAACACGATCCCCGGATATTCCATCCCGGTGGCGGGGCCGGCGATGTTGATCGCTGCGGGCCAGGGATAGGGATACCAGCGCGCGGAAAAGCGCTCGACCGCGTCCTTGAGATATTCGGTCGAACGGCCCCATCGCGCCTGCCCCTGCGCTTCCGCCGGATAATAAGACATCGCCAGCGAGGTCTTGCCGCCGGGCAGGTTGATCCGCGCGGCGTCCCAGGCGAACACCGGCGATGCGCTCCAGGCGACGTCGCGCGTATTTTCCATGCGGTAATGCCAGGTGAGCATCCCGTCCTGCTTCGGGCGGGTCGCGGCGCCGCCCGCCTCGGCGGGCGCCACGATCGCGACGGTGCGGTCGCTGCCGCGCGCCTGATCGAGCCGCTGGCGTTCGGTGGCGGTGAGCACATCTTCGGGATTTTGCAGCGCGCCCGATCCCGCGACGATCATGCTGGCGGGCACCGTCACCCAATAATCGAAATCGCCGTAATCGAGGTAGAATTCCTGCGCGAGATAGGGTGCGGTATCCCAGCCGCGCTGATCGTCGTAGACCGCCATGCGCGGATACCATTGCGCGATATCGTAGATGTCGCCCGCCTTGGCCGACCCCCAGGCCGTCCGCCCGCCGAACAGGCCGGGCACCGTATAATGCCAGGCCACCTTCAACGCGAGCTTCGCGCCTTTCGGGTCGAGCGGCTGCGGCAGGGTGACGCGCAGCCGCGTGTCGGAGACGAGATGCGCGACGGCTTCGGCGCGCCCGTTGCGAACGATCTCCACCCTGTCGATGACGATGCCGTCGGTATCGCCGTCGTAACGCCCCGGACGGCCGGAGCTGCCCTCCGAATATTTGCCGCGCGAATCGGTGCGATAGATATTCTGGTCGAGTTGCAGCCAGAGCATGTCGAGCGCGTCGGGGCTGTTGTTGGTGTAGGTCACCACCTCCTCGCCGCTGAGCGTCTTGGTCGCGGGATCGAGCCGCGCGTGGATCTGATAATCGGCGCGATTTTGCCAATAGCCCGGGCCGGGCAGGCCGTTGGCGCTGCGCGTGACACCCGCCGGCGAGGGCAGGACCAGCGGCGCGAACGTCTCGAGCGGATCGTAGCCCGGCGCCACCGCGCCGGCGGCGCTCGCCAGACCGAGCAGCGTGGCCACACACGTCAATCGTGTTCCGATCATCCGTTCACCCCCGGACTGCGATACCTCATATCGTCGAGGGTAAAGCGCCGTCGGCCAAGCCACAAGATACCCTCCGGATCGCTGCGCCGCGTGCGGCCGGCGCGCGCTCGTTCAGACGATGTGCAGGCGTAGCGATCAAGAGTGGCGACCATCGTCTCGCGCGGTCGCGCCTCGTCGGAAGCTTATGATCCCGCTGATCCTCCTCGCCGCCGCCCTCCCGCTCGCGCAGGTGCCGGGCGGCGATGCCGCGCGCTTCGGCGCCTGTGCCGCGCTGATCAAGAGCGATCCGGAGCGCGCGATCCTGGAGGCCGATGCGTGGGCGAAGGCGGCGGCCGACGTGCCCTCGCGCCAGTGTCTCGGCCTCGCGCTGTCGGCGGCCTCGCGCTTCACCGCCGCGGCGCTCGCGTTCGAGCAGGCCGCGGGTGGCGCCGAGCAACAGCGCGACGGC
>NZ_CAHJXD010000277.1 GCF_903644055.1 Sphingomonas bacterium
GCTGATCGCCACGCCCGTCTGTGCGCAGGCGCCGGCCGCCGCGCCGCCCGTTCCGGCCGCGCCAGCCCCCACGACTCCCGCGCTCGAACCCGAAAGCCCGATGGCGCAGCTCCCCGAGTTGGGCGTCGCCTGGCCCGATCTCGACAGCGCGCCCGCCACGGGCACGGCTGCGGCACCGTCCGATGCCGCCAATCTCGGCGATACGCTCCACCGCTACCGGCTCGCGCTCGAGGGGGCTGACGCCGTCCCCGGCTTCGCCGCCCGCTTCAACCAGCTCTCCGCGCTCCACGCCGGCGAGGGCAAGCCCGCCAACAGCGCACAGATCGATCTCCGCGCGCGCGAGGACGAGGCGGTCGCGCGCGAGCTGCTGCGCGCGTTCGGCCATTATGACGGCACCGTCGCCAGCCGCATCACCGCGCCGCCCGATCAGGCCGCCACCGTCCGGCTGACGATCGATCCCGGCCCGGCCTATGCCTTCGCCACCGTTGGCCTCCCCGGCATCGAGACTGCCGGCCCGCGCGCGGGCAAGCTGCGCGAGAGCTTCGACGTCAAGCCCGGCGATCCCGTCGATGCCGACAAGGTCAACGCCGCGACGCTCGCCTTCCGCGCCGCGCTGGGCGTGCAGGGCTATCCCTTCGCCAAGGTCGCCGATCCGATCGTCACCGTCGATCACCAGACGCACCAGGCGCGGCTCGAGCTCGCCGTCACGCTCGGCGCGGTGGCGCGCTTCGGCCAGATCACGCCCGTAGGCCCGCGCCAGATCTTCACCGCGCACCACCTCCGCGAAATCGCGCGCTTCCACCCCGGCCAGCAATATGATTCGGCGCGGCTCGACGATCTCCGCCGCGCGCTGATCGCCACCGGGCTCGTCTCGGTCGCGACCGTCACCCCTGTTCCCACCAGCGATCCGGGCGTCGTCGACATCAGCGTCCACCTCGAACGCGCGCCGCCGCGCACCGTCGCCGCCGCGATCGGTTACGGCACAGGCGAAGGCGCGCGCGCCGAAGTTTCCTGGCAGCATCGCAACTTCTTCCCGCCCGAGGGCGCGGTCACCTTCCGCGGCGTCGCCGGCACGCGCGAGCAATCGCTGTCGGCGCTGCTGCGGCGCGCCAATTTCCGCGGCCGCGATCATGTCCTCACCGCGCAGATCGCCGCCGCGCACGTCAACTTCAATGCCTATAACGCGCGCACCTTCACCATCTCGGCGGGGATCGAGCGGCAGAGCAATATCATCTTTCACAAGAAATGGACCTGGTCGGCGGGCACCGAACTGGTCGCGTCGGACGAGCGCGACACGATCGTCGCCACCGGCGCGCCGCGCCGCCGCACCTATCTGGTCGCCGCGCTGCCCGGCAGTCTCGGCTATGACACGTCGGACGATCTGCTCAATCCGATGCGCGGCTACCGCCTCACCGCGCGTGTCTCCCCCGAAGTCTCGCTGCGGCAGGGCGCGATACCGTATATGAAGCTCCAGCTCGATGCCTCGGGCTATGTGCCGGTGTCGGGCCGGGTCACGATCGCCGGGCGCGTCCGCCTCGGTTCGATCCAGGGAATCACGCGCGACGATATCGCGCCGTCGCGCCGCTTCTACGCGGGCGGCGGCGGATCGGTGCGCGGCTTCGGCTACCAGAAGATCGGCCCGATCGACGTCAACGGCGATCCCGTAGGCGGGCGCGGCCTCGCCGAGGCGGCGATCGAGGCGCGCATCCGCTTCGGCAATTTCGGTGTCGTCCCCTTTCTCGACGCGGGCAACCTCTATGCCCAGCCGATCCCCAAGTTCACCGGGCTGCGCTACGGCGCGGGCATCGGCGCGCGCTATTATTCCAGCTTCGGCCCGATCCGCATCGATCTCGGCACGCCGATCAACCGCCGCGCGGGCGAATCGCGGATCGCGGTCTATGTCTCGCTGGGCCAGGCTTTCTGATGCGCGAGACCCCGGCGATCGCGGAGGCGGCGCTCGCCGGGCGCCCCCGCCCCGTGCTGCGCGCGCTCGGCTGGCTGATCGCCGCCGCGCTGCTGATCGTCGCGAGCGCGATCTACGGCGTCGATACCAGCCCGGGCCACCGGCTGATCACCGATCGCATCGCCGCGCTCCGGATCAAGAGCGGCCTGCGCATCCGCATCGGCCGGATCGATGGCTCGCTGTGGAACCACGCGGTGCTCCGCGACGTCCGCCTCTACGATCTCGACGGGCAATTCTTTGCAGCACCCGAGATCAAGCTCGATTGGCATCCGCTGGCCTGGGCGAACAACCGCCTGTCGATCGACGGCCTTTCCGCCGATCTGATCCGGCTCGCGCGGCTGCCGCACCTCCGCCCCGCAGCGCCGAACCGTCCGCTGCTCCCCGGCTTCGACATCCGCATCGGCCACCTCGCGGTCGGCAAGCTTGTGCTCGGCAAGGCGGTCGCGGGCTCGCCCGCCGAGGCGCGGATCGGCGCGCGGGCCGACATCCGCGACAAGCGCGCGATGATCGGGCTGCTCGTCGCCACCAACAAGGGCGATCGCGTCCTGCTCGATATGGATGCCGATCCCGAGGGCGATCGCTTCCGGCTCGGCGGCCATGCCGACGGGCCCGAGGGCGGCGTGCTCGGCGGGCTGTTCGGCAGCCGCCGTCCGGTGCATCTGGGCATCGGCGGCAAAGGCGGCTGGCGCGTGTGGAACGGCCGCGCGGCGATGACGCTGTCGGGCAGGCCCGTCGCCGATCTCGCGCTCGCCGCGCGTCGCGGGCGCTACGGTCTCGCGGGCTTTCTCGCGCCCTCCCCCTTCCTCCAGGGCAAGCTCCAGCGGCTGACGGCGCCGCGCCTCAAGGTCGCCGGCGAAGCGCGCCTCGCCGATCGCAAGCTCAGCGGCCGCCTCGCGATCGCCGGTCCCGCGCTCGCGCTCGAGACGGCGGGCACGATCGATCTCGCCGGCAGCGCCTTCGCGCCGCTGGGGGTGGATCTGCGGCTGCTCCAGCCCTCCGCGCTGTTCCCCAACATGAGCGGCCGCGACATCCGCCTCCACGTCGATTTCAAGGGGCCCTTCCGCACCGCCGAATATCGCTACACGCTGACTACCCCCCACCTCGCGTTCGACAATACGGGCTTCGACACCCTCCGCGCCACCGGCGCCGGCCACATCCAGCGCCTTCCCCTGCCGCTGCCGATCCGCCTGACCGCGCGGCGCGTCACCGGGATCGGCAGCGTCGCGGGCGGCATCCTCGGCAATCTCGGCGTCACCGGCCTGCTCGCGGTCGACGCCAGGCAGATCCTCGGCTCCGGCCTCGCGCTCACCTCGGACAAGCTCAGGGGCAAGCTCGGCCTCCATGTCGATCTGGTCACCGGCCGCTTCGATGTCGCGCTATCGGGCGGGCTCACGCGCTACCTCATCCCCGGCCTCGGCATCGTCGACGTCGATAGCGAGGTCACCGTCGTCCCCGGCCCCGCCGGGCTGGGCGCGATCGTCGCGGGCAAGGGCCGCGCCGACGTCCGCCGCTTCGACAACGCTTTCCTGCGCTCGCTGGCGGGCGGGCTGCCGCACCTGACGACCAACCTCGTCCGCGATCCCGATGGCACGATGCATTTCGCCAATCTCGTGCTGACCGGCCCGCAGATCCGCATCGTGGGCACCGGGATGCGCCGCCGCGACGGCAGCTTCCAGTTCGCAGGACGCGGGCTCCAGACGATCTACGGGCCGTTCCGCATCACGCTCGACGGGATGATCGACCATCCCAAGATCGATCTGCTGTTCGATCATCCGGTCGACGCGCTCGGCCTCCGCGCGGTGCGCGTCACGCTCGATCCCGTCCCGCAGGGCTTCACCTTCCGCGCGAGCGGCGGCTCCCATCTCGGCCCCTTCGCCGCCAACGGCGCGATCCGCACGCCGCCCGGCGCGCTCACGACGATCGAGATCGCCGCGCTCGCCGTCACCGGCACACGCGCGCACGGCCTGCTCCGCGCCGAACCCGCGGGCCTCACCGGCCGGCTCGATTTCGCCGGCGGCGGCATCGGCGGCGCGTTGCTCGTCGCGCCGCAGGGCAATGTCCAGAGGATCGAGCCGCACCTGACCTTCGCGGGCGCCCGTCTCGCCGCCGCCACCCCGATCGAGGTGCGCCGGGGCAAGCTCGACGGCGCGATCCTGCTCGATCCGGCGGGCACCCGGCTGACGCTCAGTTCGGGCTTCGCGGGCGTGAAGCGCGGCGGGCTCCAGCTCGCGCGCTTCGGCCTCGGTGCCAATCTCGTCGCCGGGCGCGGCACGGTCAGCGTCGTCGCCGCGGGCGCGCGCGGACGCAGCTTCTCGCTCCGCGCCGATGCCACGCTCGCCCCTCAGCGGATCAGCGTCGTGCTCGGC
>NZ_CAHJXD010000278.1 GCF_903644055.1 Sphingomonas bacterium
CTTCCGCTTCATCCGTCCGTCCCTCCGATGGGCCGGACTCTAGCTCCAGATGGAGGAAAAAACGGGGGTCAGGTCAGTCGCCGTGCAGGACGATCGACAACTCGCCGTCCTCCGGTACGAGCGCGACCTGATCCATCAGTGTGCGAAGCACCTCGACGGCTTCCACATTGCGATCCTCGTCACCGAGGCTCCCGCACAGCGCCGATATCCGCTGGCGGCAGAGTCGCCGCCATGCCGGCTATGCCGCCAGCCTGCGTGCCCGCAAGCGGATCGACGAGGCTTTCGGCTGGATCAAGACCGTCGCCGGCCTGCGACGAACCGAGCGCCGCGGCTTCGCCCGCTTCGATTGGTCCTTCACCTTCGCCGCCGCCTACAATCTCATCCGCTGCCCAAGCTCCTCGGAGCTTCGGCATGAGTGTCGGTGGGACGGGGCGCATCGACGCGATGCCCGACTTCCCGACCGATTACCCACATGGTCGTGCCCTGTCGCGCTTTCGTTGCCGCGATGCTGCCAACCGGCATTTGATGCGCTATGGGGCTGGCATGAACACGCGTGAGATCGAGATTTCCCGTACGACGCTGGTCGCCGAACCAGAGGCGACCGGCAAGCGGCCGCGGCGCGGTGCGGTGCGTGATCGACGAAAGTTGCTGCTCGACGGCGCGACCGAGTTGTTCACCATCCGCAATTACTCGGCAGTCTCGATAAAGCTCATATCGGCGACGACGGGAATTAATACGGCGCTGATATATTATTATTATGGCAGCAAAGAAGGGTTGTTTCGGGCGGTCGTCGAAGACCTGACCGAGAAGGCCTATCAGACGTTTGATGATATCAAGGGCAAATCGACTTCTCCCAGCGAGATTATCGCTCTGTGGATCGGCAATCAGGCCGCCCAGCTGCCGCTGATGCGCAAGCTGTTCATGATCGGCATCGATTATGCGAACGCACATTCGCGTAGCGACGAAGTCGACTCCGCCATCCGCAGACTTTACGAAATAGAAGCGGAGATACTCGGCAGCGCTATTCGTGAGGGCATTCGGCGTGCCGAGTTCAAGGTCGTCGACGTCGGTCAAACCATCGATCAGATTTCGGCCTTTCTCGACGGGGCGCTCGCTCATGCCGCGATGATGCCGAATTTTGATGCCGCCGGCGCGATCATGGTCTTCCGCGATAATTTGCTGAGCGGGCTCAAGCGGGTGGATCAGCCGTAGGAAGCGACCGAAGCCACAACTCCGATAAGTATTAATCGATCAATAAAGTATCTGGCGCGGGCGTTGCGTGTGCGGTTATGATCGCCCTGTCATCGCGCTGTGCCGGCCGCAACGACGCGGCCGTTGCTCTGTCGGCTGCATAGGACGGACGGGCATGGTCGCCGGGCGCATGCGCAGCAGGGAAGAAGTAGCCGATGTCGCCTTTGGTCCGCCGTAGCATAGCGATCGGCCTGCTCATCGCTGTTGGTGCGCTGGCGAACGACATGTATGTGCCGAGCTTCGCCGCCATCGCCCGGAGCTTCGACTCCGACATGGGTCACGTCCAGCTCAGCATGACGAGCTATTTCATGGCGTTCGCCGGCGGCCACCTCGTCTACGGGTCGCTCTCCGATGCTTTCGGGCGCAAGCCGCTGATCTATGTCGGCCTCGGCATCTATGTGATCGGGTCGGCACTCGCCGCGCTTGCGCCTTCGATCGAGGTGCTGATCGCGGCGCGCTTCGTGCAGGGCTTCGGCGCGTCGGCGACGGTCGTCATCCCGCTGGCGATGATCGGTGACCAGTATCGCGGCCCCGACGCCGCTCGCCTGATGTCGCTTGCGACCGTTTCGCTCAGCGTCTCGCCGCTCCTCGCGCCGACCTTCGGCGGATTTCTCGCGCAGGCTTTTTCGTGGCGCGTGATCTTCGCAGTGCTCGTCCTGGCCGCCGTTTTCGCGACCGTGCTCACTACGCGGGGGCTTTCGGAAACGCTGTCGCCTGCCCGCCGCGTGAAGCGCGGTCCAAGGCGTATCGCGGCGACATATGTCGGGCTGTTGGGCGACCGGCGCTTCCTCGTGCCGCTGCTGATCGCCACGACCGTGCAATGCGCGGGGATGGTGTTCGCCTCGGGCTCGCCGCTCGTCTTTATGACGCTACATGGCCTTTCGCCCGCCAGCTACGGGATGCTCGTCGCACTGCATTCAGCCGTCATCATCTCGGTCAGCCAATTCAACGCAGCGCTGATGCGCCGCTTGGGCATCCTCCGGCTGATCGGCTACGGCGCGCTCGCCTTCACCCTGACCACCGGCACCTTGGCGATACTGACAATGTCGGGCATGACAGCGCTCGTCCCGTTCGTGCTGCTGACGCTTGTGATGTTTGCCTGCTTCGGACTGTTCGGTCCGCCGGCGTTCGTGACCGCGATGGAGCCGTTCGCCGACAGGGCGGGTGCTGCGGTGGCGATCGGGGTCGCGCTCCAGTCCGGCCTGATTTCGCTGTCGACATTCGTGCTCGCGATGCTGGACGACGGTACTGCGCGTCCGATGACGATGCTGCTCGCCTTTCTGGCACTTTCCGCGCTGCTTCTCTGGCTGGTCTTTGTGCGAGACGTTCGCAGCGAATCGCGGCGACCTCTGCCGGAGTGATTCGCGTCAATCCGTGATCTACCACGCCCCGTTACTCGCGATTGCTAAAGTCGCCTAAAACTTCAGCATTGCCTATCTTTAGGTCACCACTAAGTAGCGGAGGATAAAGCACAAAATTTACTGGTCGCCTACAAATCAGGCAATTTACAAAAGTTTATCGATCAATTAATAAATTGTTGTAATACGACTAAATTGCTGATGTTACAGAGTCATACCTGACGTCAGCGAGGCCGTCGTGACCAAGCATCCACACATCACAGCGTCATCTCTCATCGTGGCGGCGACGATAAGCGTCGCGCTACCGGCTCCGGGCAATGCCCAAGACGCGGGCGCTGCTGCAGCGCCGGAACCGGCCCTAGCGGCAGCGGCACCCGAGGCCTCACTCGCGGTGCTTCCACCTGAAGCGGGCGATATCGTCGTCACTGCGCGCAAGCGCCGCGAGACGCTGCGGTCCGTCCCCGCAAGCATTTCGGCGCTTTCAGGAGAGACGCTGGCGAGCCGGCAGATCAGGACTGTGGAGGATCTCTCGCGCGCGACGCCGGGCGTCTCCTTCCAATCCGGCGGCGGCCCCGGCACCGATAATATTCAGGTGAGAGGCATCAGCTCGACATCAGGCAATGCAACGGTCGGCATCTACCTCGACGAGATCGCGATCACGCTGCCGAACGTGTATAATGGCGCGATCGAGCCTGCCTTCATCGATCTCGCGCGCATCGAGGTACTGCGCGGGCCGCAGGGTACGCTGTTCGGCGCAAGTTCGATGGGCGGGAGCCTGCGCTTCATCTCGAACGCGCCTTCGCTGACGGACTTGGGCGGTTCGGCCAATACATCCTTGTCGGGTACGAAGCATGGCGGCTTCAACCATCAGGAACAGGCGACACTGAACGTTCCGATCGTCGAGGACCGCGTCGCCGTCCGGATCGCCGGTAGTATCGAGCGCAATTCGGGCTATATCGACAATTACGACGATGCCGGAAACAAGCTGAACGACGGGACGAACGCCGACACGATTAAGGCGGTACGTGCCAGCGTGCTGATCAAGCCGGGCTCCGGCTGGAGCATCACACCCTCGGTTTTCTACCAGGACCAGAACGTCCGTGACTCATCGGTATTCTATACCGATCTCGGAAAATATCAGCAGAGCAAGAAGGTGCGAGAGCCGAGCCGCATCAAGCTCGTCGTCGCAGGGCTGACCGTCGAGAAGGAACTGGGCTTCGCCACCCTCACATCCGTATCGGGCTATTTCCGGCATACGTTCGACCGCACCATCGACGGCACTTTCTACAACAGCGAATATCTCGGTTATCTGGCCGACAGCAACCCTCCGTTCGGACTTGCGAACCGCGGCAGCGCGATCGGCAACCTGCCGGGGCCCGAATACACCAATACCGTCACCCGGCAGTTCAGCCAGGAGGTGAGGCTGACGTCGAACGCGGCCGCCGCCGGCGGACAGCGTTTCTCATGGATCGTCGGTCTCTACGCTTCCGACCAGAAAATCCGCCGGGCTGACAACGCCTATGTCGTAGGGCTCAACCAGACTTTCCGGGACCTCTACGGCATTCCCCCCGAGCAGTCCGACGTCTTTCCGGGCAGCGCCTTTCCCGACGACTCGGTCGCGCTCGCGACGCTGGGTAACCGCGACCGGCAATATGCCGCGTTCGGCGACGCGACCTTGGCGCTGACGCCGCGGCTGAAGCTCACCGCCGGCGTTCGCTACACTCATGCGCGCGAGACCTCGTCGCTTGCCACGACCGGTTATTTCGCGGGCTCGGGCCCGCCGGTCTACACGACCGACGCCAAGTTCAACGCCGCCACTCCCAAAATTTCGCTGTCCTACGACGCGAGCCGGGACATCACGGTCTACGGACTGGCGGCGCGGGGCTTCCGGGTCGGCGGCGCCACGCCCTATATCCCCCCCGACATCTGCGGCGCCGATCTCGCGGACATCGGGCTGACCACGGTCCCGCGCAGCTTCAAGTCCGACAAGCTGTGGAACTATGAAGTGGGCGCGAAAGGACGGGTGCTTGGGGGCAGGCTGACCTTCAACGGGGCGCTGTTTCTGATCGACTGGAGCGGTATCCAGCAGACGCTGGGACTGCCGACGTGCGGCTATTCCGTCGTCACCAACGCGGGCGATGCGCGCAGCTACGGCGGCGAGCTTGAGGTACGGGCGGAACTGACTCCCGACCTCTTCGCCCACGCCTCGCTCGGCACCGTCCATTCGAAGCTCACCAGCGCTTCGACGGATTTCGGCCCGCGCGCGGGGCAGCACACGCTTAACGCGCCCGAATGGACGCTCGCCTTCGGCCTCGACTATCGCCACGTCCTGCCGTCGCAGGCGACGCTGTTCGGCCATGTCCTGAATGCCTGGACCGGCCGCTCGTACGGCTCGTACAACGTGGCCGACCCCGACTATGTGCGGCCAGTCTACAACACGGTGAATGCGGACGTCGGGGTCGCGCTCGGGCGGCTGGAGATTTCCGTGTTTGCCAAGAACCTGCTCAACAGCAAGAAGATCATCCAGCGCCCGTCGATCCTGTTCGTGGCGGAAGGCTATACTCTGCGTCCGCTCACCGCGGGCGGGCGGGTGTCCTACCGCTTCTGACCCATTTCGAGCGAGGCTCTAAAATGACCAGCGTGCGCCGCCTTTACGTCCTGCTCTGCGGGTTCGAGATCATCCCAAAGACGGTCTCGACACGCGATCGCGGCGGGCGGTTCGTCATCGCCTCGCCGATGTCGGCCTATCTTTTCGACACCGACAGCGGCTGGGTGCTGTTCGATACCGGCTTCGATCCCCAGAACGTCCGCGATCCGGCGCTGCTGCACGAGTTCTTCCTGTCCAAGAACTGGCCGCCTCC
>NZ_CAHJXD010000279.1 GCF_903644055.1 Sphingomonas bacterium
GCGCCCGGAACGATTCGAACGTCCGACCCTCAGATTCGTAGTCTGATGCTCTATCCAGCTGAGCTACGGGCGCGCGGAGGAGGCTCACTAGGCGAGGGAGAAGGCAGGCGCAAGCCTGACTCTCGGCCGTCGCGAGCCGCCTACTCGAACTCCAGGATCACCGCATCGACCGCGAGGCTTTCGCCCGCCTTGGCCTCGACGCTCTTCACGGTGGCGCTTTTTTCGGCGCGTAGGATATTCTCCATCTTCATCGCCTCGACCACCGCGAGCGGCTGACCCGCCTCGACCTTGTCGCCGGCGGCGACGTGGATGCGCGTGATCAGGCCGGGCATCGGGCACAGCAGGAAACGCGACAGATCGGGCGGGATCTTCTCGATCATGTGGCGTGCGAGCGATGCAATGTGCGGGGGCAGCACGCGCGCGGTGTGGCTGCGGCCGCGCGTCGTCAACCGCCAGGCGGCGCGGTGGCGATCGACACGGACCGAGAGCGGCTCGCCGTCGATCGTCGCCTCGATCAGCCGCTGGCCCGGCAGGAAGGGCGCATCGACGACCAGGGCCCGGCCATCGACGGTCACCGCCTCGGATTCGATCAGGACGTGATGCTCGGCGCCGTCCTCCTCGCCGACGAAGGTCACGATCCATTCGGTCGAGGGGGTGATCGCGCCGTTGAGGCGGCCGTCGATCGTCGCCGCGCGCATCGCCTCGGCCGAGACCGCGAGTGCCGCGACGGCGGCGAGCCTGGCGGTCAGCCCCTCGGCCACGGCGGCGCCGGTGAAGCCCTCGGGATATTCCTCGGCGATGAAGCCGGTGGTGAGCGCGCCTTCGCGGAAGCGGGGGTGCTGCATCAGCGCGGAGAGGAAATCGACGTTGTGGCCGATGCCGTCGATCTCGAAGCGATCGAGCGCGGCGATCTGCGCGTCGATCGCTTCCTCACGCGTCTCGCCCCAGGTGACGAGCTTGGCGATCATCGGATCGTAGAACATCGAGATCTCGCTACCCTCATAGACGCCGTCATCAACACGGACGTCCGTTGTCTCGGCGGGCGGGCGGTAGCGGACGAGGCGGCCGGTCGAAGGCAGGAAGCCGCGATAGGGATCCTCGGCATAGACGCGATTCTCGATCGACCAGCCCTTGATGCCGACGTCAGCCTGGCCGAAGCCGAGCGGCTCGCCATAGGCGACGCGGATCATCTGTTCGACCAGATCGAGCCCGGTGATATATTCGGTGACCGGATGCTCGACCTGCAACCGGGTGTTCATCTCGAGGAAGTAGAAGCCCTGGCCGGTCGTGTCGGCGCCCGAGACGATCAGCTCGACCGTGCCGGCGCTATAATAGCCGACCGCACGGGCCAGCGCGACGGCCTGCTGGCCCATCGCCTTCCGCATCGCGGGCGTGACGAACGGCGAGGGCGCCTCCTCGACCACCTTCTGATGGCGGCGCTGCACCGAGCATTCGCGCTCGTTGAGGTAGACGATAGTGCCATGCTTGTCGCCGAGGAGCTGGATTTCGATGTGGCGCGGGCTCTCGATGAACTTCTCGATGAAGACGCGATCGTCGCCGAACGAAGCGAGCCCCTCGCGCTTGGTCGCCTCGAAGCCCTCGCGGACGTCCTTCTCGCTGTAGGCGAGACGCATGCCCTTGCCGCCGCCGCCGGCGGACGCCTTCATCATCACCGGATAGCCGATGTCCGACGCGATCTTCACCGCCTCCTCGGTATCGGCGATCTCGCCGAGGAAGCCGGGGACGACGTTGACGCCCGCCGCCTTGGCGAGCTTCTTCGATTCGATCTTGTCGCCCATCGCGGCGATCGCGTTGATCGGCGGGCCGATGAAGGCGATGCCGGCGTCGGCGAGCGCCTGCGCGAACGAGGTGCGTTCGGAGAGGAAGCCGTAGCCCGGATGGACCGCCTCGGCGCCGGTCTGTTGGCAGGCGGCGATGATCTTGTCGGCGAGCAGGTAGCTCTCGGCGGCGGGCGGCGGGCCGAGATAGACTTTCTCGTCCGCCATCTCGACATGCGGCGCGCGCGCGTCCGCGTCCGAATAGACCGCGACCGTGGCGATGCCCATCCTCTTGGCGGTGCGGATGACGCGGCAGGCGATCTCGCCGCGGTTGGCGATCAGGATTTTCTTGAACAAACTTCTACTCCCCTCCCGCCTGCGGGAGGGGCCGGGGGTGGGAACCCGGCCCGCCGCACGCGGTATCCAATATCGGTGAGCGCAGGCCCACCCCCAGCCCCTCCCGCAAGCGGGAGGGGAGCAAAATCATTCCGCCGCCTCGTCGATGTTTTCGGGCGGCATGTTGTGGCCGAGCAGCCGCAGCACTTCCTCCGCCGCAACCACGAGGTTCGTGCCCGGCCCGAAGATCGCCTGCACACCGGCATCGCGTAAGCCCTGATAATCCTGCGCGGGGATCACGCCGCCGGCGATCACCTTGATGTCCGAGCGGCCCGCCTCGCGCAGGTGTCCGATCAGTTCGGGGATCAGTGTCTTGTGCCCGGCGGCGAGGCTGGAGGCGCCGACGACGTCGACATCGGCCTCGATCGCCATCTTCGCCGCCTCGGTCGGCGTCTGGAACAGCGGGCCGGCGACAATATCGAAGCCGAGGTCGCCGAATGCGGAGCTGACGAGATTGGCGCCGCGATCATGCCCGTCCTGGCCCATCTTGGCGACGAACATCTTCGGGCGGCGGCCTTTCTGCCGGCCCACCGCGACTACGCCATGCTTGAGGTTCGCCCAGCGCGCATCCTCACCATAGGCGCCGCCATAGATGCCCTTCACCGGCGTCGGCGTCGTGCCGTAGCGGCCGAACACATCCTCCATCGCCGCGCTGATCTCGCCGAGCGTCGCGCGGGCGCGGGCGCATTCGACGGCGAGCGCGAGGAGGTTGGTTTCGGGAGGTCCTCCCCGGGACGGGGAGGTGGCAGACGCGCCAGCGGCTGACGGAGGGGGCTGGCTGCCTGGAGGTGCCGCTGGTGGAAGGCCCCCTCCACCATGCTGCGCATGGTCCCCCTCCCCGTTCCGGGGAGGATTACGCGCGCCTTCGCGCAGCGCATCCAGCGCGGCTTGGGCCGCCGCCTCGTCGCGCCCGGCCTTCACCTTGGCGATCCGCGCCACCTGAGCCTCGCGCACCGCGACATTATCGACGTCGAGGATCTCGATCGGGTCCTCGCCGTCCTTGCGATATTTGTTGACGCCGACGATGACCTGCTCGGCCCGATCGATCCGCGCGGCGGTGGCGGCGGCGGCTTCCTCGATCATCGCCTTGGGCCAGCCGGCGGCGACCGCCTTGGCCATCCCGCCCTCGGCCTCGACCTTCTCGATGATCGCCCAGGCCTCGTCGACGAGCTGCTTGGTCAGGCTCTCGACATAATAAGAGCCGCCGAGCGGATCGACGACCTTGGTCATCCCCGTCTCTTCCTGGATCACGATCTGCGTGTTGCGCGCGATCCGGGCGGAGAAGTCGGTCGGCAGCGCGATAGCCTCGTCGAGCGCGTTGGTATGGAGGCTCTGCGTGCCGCCGAGCATCGCCGCCATCGCCTCGATCGTGGTGCGCATGACGTTGTTGTAGGGGTCCTGCTCGGTCAGCGAGACGCCCGAGGTCTGGCAATGCGTGCGCAGCATCTTCGAGCGTTCGTCCCTGGCACCGAGGTTCGTCATCACCCGGTGCCACAGCACGCGCGCCGCGCGCAGCTTGGCGATCTCCATGAAGAAGTTCATGCCGATCGCGAAGAAGAAGCTGAGGCGCCCGGCGAATTTGTCGATGTCGAGCCCGCTCGCGACGCCGTATTTCACATATTCCATTCCGTCGGCGATGGTGAAGGCGAGCTCCTGCACCTGCGTCGCGCCGGCTTCCTGCATGTGATAGCCGCTGATCGAGATGCTGTTGAATTTCGGCATCTCGCGCGACGTGTAGCCGAAGATGTCCGAGATGATCCGCATGCTCGGCTCGGGCGGGTAGATATAGGTGTTGCGGACCATGAACTCCTTGAGGATGTCGTTCTGGAT
>NZ_CAHJXD010000280.1 GCF_903644055.1 Sphingomonas bacterium
TGCTCGGCGGCGCGGTGGCGAGCGGCGCGCTGGCGCTGCCCCTCCTCAAGCTGATGTTCGATCGCCCGCGCCCCGATTTCCTCTGGCATCTCGTCACCGAGAAGGACTGGAGCTTTCCGAGCGGACACGCGATGGGATCGATGATTCTCTATCCCCTGCTCGGCGCGATCGCCGGATCGACGCGCGGGCGGGCGCGATCGTGCTGGCTGGCGGGGCTGGGAATGCTCGTCGCGCTGACGATCGGGGCGAGCCGCGTGGTGCTCGGCGTACATTGGATCAGCGACGTGATCGGCGGCTGGCTGATCGGCCTGGCGTGGCTCTGCGCGGTCGGCGCGATCGCCCGGCCTCAGCGATCGAAGGCGCGGGACAGCGACAGGCTGCGGGGCAGGGCGGTGTAGCCGGCCAGCCCAAGCGCGCTGGCGGTTCTCCCCGCTTTGCGGCTAAGGGGTGAACGGGATTCGCGCGCTCGGGACGAAATTTTGGACGATTCCTTCATCACCGGACTGCCCAAGGCCGAGCTGCACCTCCATATCGAGGGCAGCCTTGAGCCCGAACAGATGTTCGCCTTCGCGCGCCGCAACCGGATATCGATCCCCTTCGATTCGGTGGAGGCGATTCGCGCCGCCTATAGTTTCGGCAATTTGCAGGACTTCCTCGACATCTATTATCAGGGTGCCGACGTGCTGCGCACCGAACGGGATTTCCACGATCTCGCGCTCGCTTATTTCCGCCGGGTGCACGCCGACGGCGTCACCCACGCCGAAATCTTCTTCGATCCGCAGACGCATACCGCGCGCGGCATTCCGTTTCAGGTCGCCGCCGACGGGCTGTGCGCGGGGATGGCGGCGGCGCAGGCGCAGCTCGGCATCACCTCCAAGCTGATCCTCTGCTTTCTGCGCCATCTCGACGAGGGCGACGCCTTCGAGACGCTGGCGATGGCCGAGCCATGGTTCGATCAGATCGCCGCCGTCGGGCTCGATTCCTCCGAGCTCGGGCATCCGCCGAGCAAATTCTCGCGCGTCTTCGCCGCCGCCGCTTCCGCGGGGCTCAAGCGCGTCGCGCATGCCGGCGAGGAGGGGCCGCCCGAATATGTCCGCGAGGCGCTCGACGTGCTCGGCATCGATCGGCTCGATCACGGCAACCGCGCGATGGAGGACGAAGGCCTGATCACCCGGCTGGTGCGGCAGGGCACGACGCTGACCGTCTGCCCGCTCTCCAACCATAAATTGTGCGTCGTCGACGATCTCGCCGATCACCCGATCGCGGCGATGCTGAAGCGCGGGATGCGCGCGACGATCAATTCGGACGATCCGGCCTATTTCGGGGGCTATCTCGCCGATAATTATCGCGCTGTGGCGCCGCTGCTCGATCGCGGCGCGATGATCACGCTGGCGCGCAACAGCTTCCTCGGCTCCTTCCTCTCGGACGCCGAGGTTAATGCGCAACTGGCGAGGATCGATGCCTTCGTCGCGGCGGACGCCACGGCATGAGCCAGCCCGATCTCGTCCCCATATCCTACGAACAGTTCGTCGCCGACGTGCAGGCGATCGCGGCGGCGGTGCAGGCGAGCGGCTGGCGGCCCGATCATATCGTCGGCATCGGGCGCGGCGGGCTCGTGCCCGGAGCCTATCTCTCGCACCGCACGGGGATTTCGCTGCTGTCCGTCGATCACAGCTCGGGCGTGCCGGGCTTTTCCGACGAGCTGCTCGCCAAGATCGCGGCGCAGACGCGCGGCGGCACGCGCATCCTGCTGATCGACGATATCAACGATTCGGGGAAGACGATCGAGACGCTGCGCGGCGCGATCCTGGGCGCGGGCGGTGCCGATCGGAACCTGCGCGTCGCGGTGCTGATCGACAACAGCCGCTCGCCCGCCAAGGTCGAGTATCGCGCGCGGACGATCGATCGCGCGATCGACAAGAGCTGGTTCGTCTTCCCCTGGGAAGCGATGGCGCCGCGCGAGACGCTGATCGAGGAAGCCGAGCAGGTGCCCGAGCGGCTGGGGCTCGCATAGCCGTAACGATTGGACCCGGCTTGGCGGTGCCTCGTTACCCTCCCTGTACCGTTTCAAAGGACAGGATGATGAACAAGCATAATCTCGCAATCGCGATCGGTGGCCTGCTGCTTTCGGCCGGGGCATCGGCGCAGACCGCAGGCGCAGGCGCTTCGGTCGGCGCGTCCGGCGGCACCGTCGGTGCGACCGGCGGCGCGGGCGCCACCTCCACCAGCGGCCAGACGCCGATGTCGGGCAATTCCGGCATGACGGGCTCGACCGCCGGATCGTCGATGGGCACCGGCACGATGGGCAGCGGATCGGCTAGCACGCGATCGGGCACCGGGATCGGCGCGACGGGATCGATCGCGGGGTCGACCGGCTCCAGCACGGGCACCAGCGCGATGACGCTTTCTTCTCCGGGCTCAACCGGGGGGAGCACCGGCCTGAGCGCGGGCGCGGTTACCCCCGGCAGCCGCACGACGACCGGCGGCACGGCCGGCGGCACAACGACCACCAGCACCGGGCGAACCGGTACGACGGGATCGACCGGCGCGACAACCTCGCCTACGGGCACGTCGCCGCGATAACCAAGGCCGTAGCACTATGCTCCGGCGCTCCTGTTCAAGCTGAGGTGTCACCCCGGCCTTGAGCCGGGGTCCACCTTCTTCTTCGACGTCGGCAGGCAGCGGGACCCTGGCTCAAGGCCGGGATGACGAAGTCCAACGTGAGTACCCTACGGGCGAAGTTCGGGCGTGGCGGCGATCAGCGCGGTGGTGTGCGGATGACGGGGGTTGCCGAGCAGGCGCCCGGTCTCGCCCTGCTCGACGATGCGCCCCGCTTCCATCACCAGCAGCCGATCAGCGAAGCCGCGCAGCATCGCGAGATCGTGCGTCGCGATCAGGAAGGCGATGCCTTGCTCCCGTGACAGCCGCTCGATCAGCGCGAAGATGCCCGCGCGGCTGATCGGATCGAGCGCCGAGGTCGCCTCGTCGAGCACGACCAGCGCGGGCTCCAGCACGATCGCGCGCGCGATCGCGACGCGCTGGCGCTCGCCGCCCGAAAGCTGATGGGGGTAGCGTTCGGCGAGGGCGGCGGAGAGGCCGACGCGTTCGAGCGCGCGATCGACGCGCCCGGCGCGCGCCTCGTCGCGATCGAGCAAGGCCAGCGGCTCGGTGACGATAGCGTGGACCCGGAAGCGCGGATCGAAGCTGGCGCGCGGATGCTGGAAGACGCCCTGCACCCGCCGCCGCCGCCGGCGGAGCACGCGGCCCTTGGCAAAAGTCAGCGACGCATCGCCGATGCGCACCTCGCCCGCCTGCGGCCGCGCCAGCGCGAGGATCAGCCGGATCAGGCTCGACTTGCCCGATCCGCTCGCGCCGACCAGCCCGACGATCTCGCCCCGCGCGATCGCGAAGCCGACGTCGGCGACCGCGAGCATCGGCGCATCGGCGTGAAAGCGGCGCCGTCTCGCGGGATAGGCGAAGCTCAGATGTTCGACCTCGAGCAGCGGCTCCCGCTCCTCCGTTTTCCCGGCGGCGGGAACGGTGTCGCGCGCGGCGGCCGCGCTCACGAGATCGCGCGCATAGCCGGTCGCGGGATCGGCCAGCAGCGCGGCGGTCGGCCCCGTCTCGATGATCCGTCCGTCGCGCATCACCGCGATGCTATCGGCGATTCCCGCGACCAGCGCGAGATCGTGGCTGATCAGCAGCAGCGCCATGCCGTCCTCGGCGACCAGCCCACGGAGCAGCGCGAGGATGTTCGCCTGCGTGACGGCATCGAGCGCGGTCGCCGGCTCGTCGGCGATCAGCAGCCTCGGGCGGTTGGCGATCGCGATGGCGATGCCGACACGCTGGCGCTGCCCGCCCGAAAGCTGGTGCGGATAGCGCGACGGCGGCGCCTCGGCGGGATCGAGCCCGCAGCGCGCCAGCGTCTCGGCGGCGCGGTCGCGCGCCTCCCGCCGGGAACAGCGGCGGTGGACGCGGATCGCTTCGGCGACCTGCGCGCCGATCGTCCACAGCGGATCGAGCGCCGCGGCGGGATCCTGGAAGATCAGCCCGATCTCAGCGCCCCGCAGCGCGTCCCGCCCGCGTTCGCCGAGCGCATCGAGCGCGCGGCCGTCGAAGCGGATCGTGCCTTCGCGCACGGCACCTTCGGGCAGCAGGTCTACGGCGGCGAGCGCCAGCGTCGATTTGCCCGATCCGCTCGCGCCGACGATGCCGAGGATCTCGCCCGCTGCCAGCGTCAGCGCGACGCCGTCGAGCGCGCAATGGTCCCCGAAGGCGACGCCGAGACCGGCGATCTCGAGCAGGCTCATGCCCCGCCGCCGCCGACGTCCAGCCGATCGCGCAGCCCATCGCCCACCAGGGTGAAGCCCAGCACCGCGAGCAGGATCGCCAGCCCCGGCAGGATCGCGAGGCGCGGCGCGATGCCGAGCAGCGTCTGGCCCTCCTCCAGCATCCGTCCCCAGCTCGGCGCGGGCGGCTGCACGCCGAGCCCGACATAGGACAGCCCCGCCTCGGCGATCAGCGCCAGCGAAAGCTGGATCGTCGCCTGCACGGCGATCAGCCCGAGGATGTTGGGCAGGATGTGCGCGGCCGAGATCGCGATCCGTCCCCGCCCCGCGAGCCGCGCCGCCGCGACGAAATCGCGGCGCCACAGCCCGGCGGCGGCCCCCCGCGTGACGCGCGCGAACACCGGAACG
>NZ_CAHJXD010000281.1 GCF_903644055.1 Sphingomonas bacterium
CTCGCTGCCGAGGCGGCGCCGGTCGACGATCTCGGGCCGCTGCGCGCCAGGATCGCGAGCGATCCCGGCGATCAGGAAGCGCGCTATGAGCTTGCCGGTGGATTGATGGCGATCGGCGATCGCGACGGCGCGGCGGACGTGCTGCTGGGATCGATCGAAGCGGACCGCGAGTGGAACGAGGGCGCGGCGCGCAAGCGGCTGCTCACCTTGTTCGAGGCGACGGGATTGGAGGATCCCTGGGTATCGGCGCAACGAAGGCGGCTTTCGGCCATTCTGTTCGGATGATGCTCAAGACCGGATCCCGCCTGTCGATCTTCCCGCTGCCCGGTGCGCTGCTGCTGCCGCGCGCCTATCTGCCGTTGCACATCTTCGAGCCGCGCTATCGCGCGCTGGTCAGCGACAGCCTCGCGCGCGACCGGCGGATCGCGATGATCCAGCCGCGCCCCGGCGGGGAGGGCTCGCCGAAAGGCCCCGGGTTGTTCGAAGTGGGCTGCGTCGGCAAGATCGCGCAGGTCGAGGCGCTGGAAGACGGCCGCTTCAACCTGATCCTCGAGGGGCTGACGCGTTTCCGCATGCTGCGCGAACTCGACGCCAATACCGCGTTTCGCCAGGTCGAGGCGAGCTTCGAGGAGTTCGCGGAGGATGAGGAGGACGCGCCGCCGCTGCCGAGCGTGATGCGCGCCGAGATCGAGCGCGAGGCGAGGGCGTTCGCCGAAGCGCGCGGCTATGCAATCGATTGGGACAGCGTCGAGCGGCTCGACGACGAATCGCTGGTCAACGGCATGACGCAGGCGATCCCGTTCGATATCGCCACCAAGCAGGCGCTGCTGGAAGCGAGCGACGTGCCGATGCGCGCTGACCTGCTGGTCGATTTCCTGCGCTTCGGCGCGGCGGGCGACGAAGAGACCTTGCAGTAAGGTCCTCCCTTGGCGGGGGAGGTGGTTGGCGAGCCGGACGGAGGGGTGATACGCTATCGAGAGGGCGACACCCCTCCGTCATCGCTGCGCGATGCTACCTCCCCTGCCAGGGGAGGAGCATCATCGTGCGCAACTTGCTCGCCTTTACGCTAGAGGCTGTCCTGTTAAAGCTTAACGTCACCCCGGCCTTGAGCCGGGGTCCCGCTGCCTGCCAACGCTGAAGAGAAGCGGGACCCCGGCTCAAGGCCGGGGTGACGAAAGTTCAACATCGACAGGACAGGCTCTAAACCGATACGCCCGTCAACAGCCTCGGCAATCGTCCCGATTCGCCGCGTGCCTCGGCCATGAAGGCGCGTTTCAGCGGCGGGATGCGCTGGACCACGTCGAGCCCGAAGCGGCGGACGGCGCGGGGGGCCTTGCCGGGCAGGCCGAACAGCCGGGTGAGGCTGTCGGTGGCGGCGGCGACCAGCAAAGTATCGAGCGCGCGCCAGCGCTGGTAGCGATCGAGCAGTTGCGCGTCGCCTAGATCGAGGCCGAGTCGCGCGCCCTCGACGAGCACCTCGGCGAGCGCCGCGACATCGCGGAAGCCGAGGTTGAGGCCCTGGCCCGCGATCGGATGGATGCCGTGCGCCGCATCGCCGACCAGCGCGAGCCGTTCGCCGGTGATCGTCGCGGTGTGGTGGAAGCCGAGCGGATAGCTGGCGCGCGGGCTGGCGGCGCGGAGCCCGCCCAGCATCCCGCCCATCCGCTTTTCGGCCTCGGCGAGGAAGGCGCGGTCGGGGAGATCGAGCATCGCCGCGCGATCCCGCGCCGCGACGGTCCAGACGATCGCCGAGCGGTGGCCCGAATCATCGTCGGGCATCGGCAGCAGCGCGAAGGGGCCGCTCGGGTAGAAGATTTCGTGCGCGACATTTTCGTGAGGCGCTTCGTGACCCAAGGTGGCGATGATCGCCGCGTGATCGTAGCGCCAGCGCGCGACGGCGATGCCCGCCGCTTCGCGGGTCGGCGAGTTGCGGCCTTCGGCGGCGATCAGCAGGGCGCCCGCGACCCGGGTTCCGTCGGCGAGCGTGACGCGGACCTCGTGGGCGTCGCGCTCGGTGCTGATCGGCTGCGCGGGCATCAGCAAAGTGACGCCCGTGGCGGCCTGCGCCGCGGCGTGCAGCGTCCGCCGCAGCAGGCGATTTTCGAACATGATGCCGAGCGGCCCCCCGGCGGGATCGGCATCGAAGGCGAGCGCGCGCGGGCCGAGGCCGTCGCTGACGCGGATCGTGTCGATCGGACAGCCGCGCCCTGCGAGTCGCGCGCCGATGCCGATCGTCTCCAGCATCTTCCACGATGCGCTGGCGACCGCCGAGGCGCGGCCATCGAAGCCCGCAGCTTGCGCGGCCGCGGGATCGGCGGGATCGATGACGATGCTAGTCAGGCCGTGCGCATCGAGCGCGACCGCCAGCGTCAGGCCGACGAGGCCGCCGCCGAGGATGATGACGTCGGATCGCTTCATGATCCGTCCCTAGAGGATGACGGCAGCGCTTGAAACCGCTGATCCTGGGATCGATCGATTTAACAGATACCGTCGCTGGGGTAACGAGAGGAGGCCATAGAGGCTGTCCTGATCAAGCCGAACGTCACCCCGGCCTTGAGCCGGGGTCCAGCTTCTTCTTCAGCGTCGGCAGGCAGCGGGACCCCGGCTCAAGGCCGGGGTGACGAGAGCTGACCCTAGAAACCGATCGAATGCGCCTGGCAGGCCTGTTCATCCGCGCAGGCCGGAAATTGTTCGAGCAGCCAGGAGGCGGCGGGACCGGGGGGATTGTCGTGCCGCCAGATGCCCGAGAGGCGAAAGGTGCCGCCCGGATGATCGGGCATCTCCAGCCGTTTGAGCGCGCCGCTCGCGAGATCGGCGGCGATCATCGGCAGCGGCATGTTGCCCCAGCCGATCCCCTCGCGCAGCAGCGCATGCTTGGCGCCGAGATCGGCGAGCCGCCAGGTGCGCGGGGAGAGCACCGAGAAATCGCGGCCCTCGGTGAGCGGCGATCGATCGGTGAGGACGAGCTGGACATGATCGCGCGCGGCACCGGGGCTGAGCGTCGCCGCGCGCGCCAGCGGGTGATCGGGTGCCGCGACCGGGACCAGCGGCACCGATCCCACCGCGCGGGAATCGAGCTCGATCGCTTCGGTGGCGAGCGGGCCGCTGATGCCGATCTCGGCGCGGCGATCGATCACCAGAGCGTTGACCGCGCCCAGCGCCTCGACGTGGAGGCGCAGCGCCACGGTCGGATACTGGTTGGCGAAGGCGCGCAGCACGCGCGCGAGCCATTCGGCGGGCAGCATGACATCGACGACGAGGTTGACCTCGGCCTCCAGCCCCTGGCTCAGCCCCTTGACCTTGGCGCGGAGCGTCTCGATCCCGCGCGAAACGCTGCGCGCCTCGGCGAGCACCGCATGCCCGGCTTGCGTGAGCACGGGCCTGCGCGTGCCCTCGCGCTCGAACAAGCTCAGCCCGAGCTGGGTTTCGAGATTGGCGATGCCGTAGCTGATCACCGATACCGCGCGGTGGATGCGGCGTCCGGCGGCGGCGAAGCTGCCCGTCTCGACCACCGCGAGAAAGACGCGGAGCTGATCGAGCGTCGGCGTACCGGGTTCAGACATTTCAACTCGCTTGAACGTTCAGCACGAGTTTATCTCACTTCCCGGAGAAGTCGAGCCGCACCATATCGCTTCCGATACGAAGCTCACGAGGATACCCATGGCAACGCTCGCTCAACCCACGCTCTCCCGCAACGAATGGCACGCGGTGTCTATCGCGCTCAGCGATGCCGCCAGCTATGGCTGCGCTTCGGAACGGCACGGTCTGCTCGGGCGAATCTATGCGGCGGTAACGGGCAACGAGCCGCGCCGCCCGCTCGCCGACAAGAAATTGGAGACGATCCGCCGCTACGTCTGCGCGGCGCGGCGGCATCATCCGGCCGCGAACGACCTGCTGCCCGAGCTGGAGGCGCAGGGTTACAGCCGCGCGCAGCTCGACGCGATCGCGCTGCTTTCCAACTGAAGTTTGTGGTTTGATCCACTGGTGCGGCAACCCGATCCAGCTTCTGGATCGGACTCCAACAAGGAATTCGTCATGATCGAGGTCCGTCCCTTCGCGAGCCTGGGTGGCGCCGACCACGGCTGGCTGAACGCCAAACATCATTTCTCCTTCGCCGAATATCAGGATCCGGCGCGGACGCGCTGGGGCAATCTACGCGTGTGGAACGATGACGTGATCGCGCCCAACTCGGGCTTTCCGCCGCATCCCCACAGCGACATGGAGATCATCACCTACGTCCGCACCGGCGCGATCAGCCATGAGGATAGCCTGGGCAACAAGGGCCGCACCGCGGCGGGCGACGTGCAGGTGATGTCGGCGGGGACGGGCATCCGCCACGCCGAATATAATGCCGAGGACGTGCCCACGACCTTGTTCCAGATCTGGATCCTCCCCACGCGCACCGGCGAGAGCCCGAGCTGGGGTGCGCGGCCTTTCCCGCAGGGCGACCGGGCGGGCCGCTTCGTGGTGCTCGCCAGCGGCTTCGCCAACGACAATGAGGCGCTGCCGATCCGCACCGACGCGCGCGTGCTCGGCGCGACGGTCAAGGCCGGCGAGACGATCGAATATCGCCTCGGCGCCGAACGCCGCGCCTATCTCGTGCCAGCGACGGGCGCGGTGGAGATCGAGGGCCGGCGCGTCGCTGCGCGCGACGGCGCTGCGATCAGCGCGACCGAAACGCTGCGCATCACCGCGCTGGAGGATAGCGAGCTGGTGATGGTCGACGCGGCCTGACGGCTTCGCGTTTTTCAGCCGCCGTCCGCGCGGGCGAGCAGGGCGCGGGCGGCCTTGAGATGCGGCGCGTCGACCATCCGGCCCTCGAACGCGAGCGCGCCCTTGTCGGGGTTTCGGCCGAACAAGGCGACGATCGCTTGCGCGCGCGCGATCTCGGCAGGCGAGGGCGAGAAGGCGGCGTTGATGATCGGCACCTGCGCGGGGTGGATCGCGAGCATTCCCGTGAAGCCGTCCCTGCGGCCCCGGGCGGCATAAGCGGCGAGGCCTTCGGGATCATCGATCGCGGGATAGACGGTCTCGATCGCGGCGACGCCCGCGGCGTGCGCGCCGAGCAGCGCCAACGCGCGCACGGTCTCCAGCACCGGCGTATAGGCGCCGTCCCCGGTGCGCGCGGTCGATCCCATCGCGGCGGGCAGGTCTTCGGCGCCCCAGGTCATCGCCACGAGCCGCGCGCCGCTGTCCGCATAGGTGCCACAGCCGAAGACGGCGGCGGGGGTCTCGGTGACGATCGGTAGGATTGCCGTCTCGGGCGAGGCGCCGTGCCCATCGAGCATGCGCGCGAGCGCGGCGACCGAAGCCGCCGATTCGGACTTGGGAAGCATGATGCCGTCGGGACGGGCGGGAAGGATCGCGGCGAGATCGGCCTCGGCGAGCCCCGAATCGAGCGGATTGATCCTGACGAAGAAGATCATGCGACCGCGCTCCGCCTCCGCCAGAAACGCGGCGCACACCTCGCGCGCGAAGGGTTTCGCGGCGGGGGCGACCGCATCTTCGAGATCGAGGATCAGCGCATCGGCCTCCGAAGCGAGCGCCTTCGCCATGCGATCCGGCCGGTCGCCGGGCACGAACAGCAGGGATCGGAGCGGCGGCATCGCCATCCGGATAGCGATGCGATCAGCCGGAAGCAAAGGCGCGGCGCCGTTTTCATACGCGGGATCGACGCCGCGATCGTTCTACCGCACCGCAGCAACGGATTAACCATGAACCGCGAAAATACCGGGTTTCTTTCGCAGCGCAGCAGTGTTAGGGAATCATTAACCGGGGGTAGCGGGGGGTCAGTTTCATGGCGAGTATGGCTTGGGCCAATGCTCCGGGTGCGGATGCGCATTCGCGGCAATCAGGTGTAGCGGCAGGCGGTTGGGACGCTCGCGCGGTCCGGGTGCTGGATATCAGCGCTAGTCTTGCATTGCTGCTGTTCCTAGCACCTTTGCTGCTGCTGGTGGCGGCGCTTGTGTTCATCACCGATCCCGGCCCGATGATTTTCGGGCATCGCCGAATCGGGCAATATGGCCGCCAGTTCCGCTGCTTCAAATTCCGCAGCATGGTCGTCGATGCCGAGGCGCGGCTCGAAGAGCTGTTGTCGCGGGATGCCGACGCGCGGCTCGAGTGGGAGCGCGATCACAAGCTGCGCAGCGATCCCAGGATCACGATGATCGGCAATTTCCTCCGCCGCACCAGCCTCGATGAGTTGCCGCAACTGTTCAATGTGCTGCGTGGCGAGATGAGCCTCGTCGGGCCGCGTCCGATCGTCGAGGCGGAAGTCCGGCGTTACGGCCGTTACTTCGGTTATTACAAGCAGGTCCGCCCCGGCATTACGGGGCTCTGGCAGGTCAGCGGACGCAGCAATACCTCGTATCGGAGGCGGGTAGCGCTCGACGTCAAGTTCGCCAAGTCGCAGTCGGTGCGGCTCTACGTCAACATCCTGCTCAAGACGGTGCCCAGCGTCCTGCTCGCCAAGGGGTCCTGCTGACCCGCACCGCCGATCGATCGATATCGACCGGATCGATCAGGTGAAGGAGAGGGTCAGTGCGGCTGCGGCCCAGAGAATCGCCGCCATCGGAATCGCCACCATCACGCCGCGCGCAGCGTCAAGAGCGTCGGGAACAAGGCGGACATCGCGACGCGCGGAATGGCGAAAATCGCGCCATACGACTCGCTCATCGAGGGCGTAGGCATTCGATTGATGGACCGAATTCTGATGCCGCATTCTATCCTCCCACCTTAGTATTTTCACATTAACGTCGCATAAACGGCAGGGTTCCCGTTCGCGGCATCGTTTCGGCAGCTCGGCGGCGCGGTGCTTTTTATTGGCGACAGTTATTGTGCAGGTGCAACCAAAGGCTTGACTCTTCGGACGTGTCGTATAGAAGGTTAGCAATTCTTTAACACCGTCGGGGTTGTTTGGACGGTTCAGGCTTACCAGGGGGGTCAGGGTTATGAAGCGGCTTATCGCATTGCTTGCCGTCGGCGCGGCTTTCACGGCGGCGGTTCCATCGTTCGGTGCGCCTGTCATCGTCACGTCGACCGTCGATCTGCTCAACACCTCGCAGACCTCGACGAGCCTTCACACGATCAGCTCGGTCGCCGCGCAATTGAGCCCGGCCGTCGCGATCGCCGCGGGCGACACGCTCGATTTCACGATCAACTTCGCGGGCAACGAGTCGATCACACTGAACGGCGACCGCAAGTTCTTCGCCGAGCTGCAGACCGCCGCGGGCCAGGCGCAGGCCAATGCCAACATGACCGGTACGCTCTATCTGCTGGGCACCAACTACAGCATGACCAAGACGGGCACCGAAGGCACGGACCATGTCGGCGAGCAATATGTGCTCGCGGATATCAACGCCGCGGGCCTGCCCTCGACGGTGACCTTCAACGGCCTTCGCTGGGTCGGCACGATCAACTCCTATGATAGCGGCGTGACCTCGCGTCTCTACGATCTGCCGTCCTTCTCGGTCACGGCATCTGGCGCCGCGGTCATCAACGGTTCCGCCGCCGGCGCGGTGCCTGAGCCGGCGACCTGGGGCATGATGGTGCTCGGCTTCGGCGCGACGGGCGCGGCGCTTCGCCGGCGCAAGACCGCCGTCTCGTTCGGCTGAAACCAGCGATAGTGATCAAGCAAGAGGCGGCTTCGGCCGCCTCTTTTTTTGCGCGCGCGAGATCGAAGCGATACGGCCGGGATAGGGTGCTTTCGAAGCGGATGGCATCGCCCGCCGGTTCGGAAACGCGACAAAACCACAGGCTAAGGTCAGATGATTTCAGCCTTACCCGCTCCTGCTGAGGTGAGACCGAGTAGCTCCGCAGGAGCGTATCGAGGGCTCGTATCGAAGTACG
>NZ_CAHJXD010000282.1 GCF_903644055.1 Sphingomonas bacterium
CGGGGTGGAGCAGCCCGGTAGCTCGTCAGGCTCATAACCTGAAGGTCACAGGTTCAAATCCTGTCCCCGCAACCAACCAATCCCATAAAATCAACGACATGAGGCCGGCGCAAGCCGGCCATTATAACCCACGACCTCCGGCAAACCCGGGGCGGTTCAAGCATCTTCAGCGCGCTCTTCTCGGAAGAGCCAATTTCATGGCGCCTTCCGTATGAGCGTTTCGGGTAGCGACAGCCAAACCTTCCCTGCAATCAGGAAGCAGGCGGCCGATAGCGCCATCGCCCACGTCAGCCCAAACCTAGCCGCGACCGCGCCAGTTATCAGCGGAGCGGTCATCGAGATCAGCCGGCCCCAGTTGAAGATCGACATCGCGGTCGATCGCAGGTGCACCGGAAACAGCTCTGCCATCCACGGCCCCCATGCAACCGAGCAGGCGATCATGAATCCCCAGATAAAGCCGGCCAGGCGCAGCATATCGGGGCTGCGCACTGCGCCGAGATAGAGGATTACGACCAGCGTCCCGCCGAAGAAGCCGTAAGCGGCGGCGCGGCGCCCGAACCGGTCCGCTACCCATCCCCAGAAGAAGCTGCCGAGCGTCGCGCCGGCGAATTGCCAGGCGACGATGCTCCCGACCTCCGCCACCGAAAAGCCGCGCACATCCCTGAGATAGGTCGTCACCCAACCGGCGAAGGCCTGATAGGCGAAGAAATTGAGCCCGATGACGAGGAACAGCCGCACGGTAATCCCGATCAGACCAGGGGCGAACAGATCGGCGATCGGCAAATTCCTTAACGCGCCCGTCTGTGCACCGTCCGCGCCCCACACCGCAATGCGCCGGTCATCGGGTACGATTGCGAGCAGCGGCGAAAGCAGCAGCGGCGGGACAGCACCTGCCAACAGCAGGAAGCGCCAATCGGCGGGCAGCCAGGTTGCCGAGAGCGACGCGCCGAGCGCCACGATCGCGAAATTGTGGCAGCCGTTGCTCACGCTCGTCAGCTTGCCGCGGAGATGTGGCGGAAACAGCCCGAGATAGCTGCCGACGATGATCGGAAAATTGCCGCCTAAGAAGAACCCGAGAGCGGCCCGCTGCACCATCAGCGCAGGATAGGAAGCCACCAACAGGCCGGCCGCCGCGAGCCCGCCATAGCCGATCACCACGACATAGATCATGCGCGTGCGCCCGAAGCGATCGGCAAGCTGCCCCAGCACGATCGCGCCGGTCATCGCGCCTAGGCCCTGCGCTGTATAGGCCGATCCGGCCTGAGTGAGGGTGAGGCCCAGCGCATCGCGGATCTGCGGCCGTAGGATATCGACCGTATTCCAGCACCAGCCGTAGAAGAATTCGAAGATCATCAGCGTGGCGAATGCCGCGGTGCGACGGGTCGGCGAAAGATCCTCGGCGCGTACCCGTGGCACCCTGCCCAAACGGGCTGCGGGCCCCGAATCGCTCAATGCGGCGTGCAGGCGGACAGCGTGCGGCCCATCAAGGCTTGCGGAACTTCAGCATGAAGCGATCGGTATGGCCCGCGACCGAAGGATCGGAAACGGTCGCCGTGCGCGGGTCGGCCGGATTACGCAACGCCTCGGATGAGCCAACGAAGCGGAAGCCGGCCGCCTCGACCTCGCTGCGCGCCGTCGACATTTCTATCCGGTGGGTTTTCGGTGCATCGCTGGCGCCGAGCCCAGGCCGGGCATCATGGTCGATCACGACATAGGTGCCGCCGGGTCGCAGCACTTCAAACACGCTGCGGTTGACTGCGGTGGCAGCTGTACTGGCCTGGCTGCCGACATGCAGGTCATGATAATTCTGCTGCGAGATGACGACGTCGACCGGCTCTGGCGCCGTGGGCGTTGCATTGTCGTTTGGTACAAGCACGACGGTCGGTCCTTCGACCGATTTCGCTTTGTCTATGTCCAGGATCGACCCGTCCGCACGCTTGAAGAGCGCGACGTAGACTTTGCCGCGCGGCCCGACGATTTTCGACAGAAGCCGCGTGTAATAGGTTCCGCCGGGGAAGCGTTCGATGACCTTGTCACCCGCCTTTACGCCATAGAAGCGTAGCACCTCTTGCGGCTTGCGATCCCCGTCCAGCGCGCGCTCGGCCGCCGGACGCGCCGGATCGGCGATCGCCGCATCCACTGCCGATACTGCGCTGAGCGCCGGCGTGCCGATCAAAGCGCAGGCCAGCCCTGCAAGTCCAAGCACGTGTATATGAAAGGCGGCGCGGGATACGAAAGCTGTCATCAAAAGCTCCATGAAGTAGCGCCCCAGCCGGTTATGGTCGCAGCGGCGCGGGGCCAAGCCGGTTATTCCGGCTTGACGCCCACGGTCTTGCCATTTGCCAGCACGGCCGAGACGAAGGCCCCGCCGGTCGTGCCGTTGCGCAGCGGATTGATGGTGAGCGTGACGGGGTCGCCGGGCTTGAACGTCTGCGGCCCCACGCCCTGCTGATCCATCTGCAGCGTCGATTGCAGTTCGATCGACCAGACCTGCGTTCGCCCGGATTTCGTTTCTACCGCGACATCGAGATAACCGTGCGGGTTGACGCGCTGATAGGTCTGCACGCGGCCTTTGAGCACGCGCGTCTCCGCCTTGTTGAACATCGCGAACGAATGGTGAGCCAGCGCGGGCATGGCGAGGATTCCGATGGTCGCGAGGCCAGTGATCGTTCCGCTAATCCGCTGCTTGAATTTAGCCATTGTAGCTCCCCGATAAGTCGCCCGTGTCGATCAGTCTTCCGCCCGTTCCAGCGGCTTGCCCTCGGCGCTGTGCATGGTCAGTTCGCCACCTTCTTCCAGGATGTACCGATTGCCGTCGCTGCAAATGTCTTCGACTAGCACCCGTTTGGGATCGCGCAGGATCTTGAAGTCGACGCTCCAAGGCTTGGTAAAATCCGGGTTTGTCATTGTGAAGTGGACCGCCATGACGTTCGGCCCTTCAGGCTTGTAGCGTTCGACGATGCGCGATCCCTCGGCCTTGGGAATGTGCGGTTCGATCTGGGTGTTCTTGCCGCGAATGTTGCTTGTCTCCACGACTAGCGTCCGCCCTTCCCAATGACCCAGCGAGTGGCCGTAATAGCTGGGCGGGGTCTTGGCCGGATCGGGCGCGGGACGACCGTCCATGTAGATGCGGCGGTAGTTCAAGTCGGCATAGAGGAAATCGATCTCGGCTGGTGTCGACACCACCGTAAAATAGCCGATGCTGAAGCGATAGGGCAGGCCGGCGGGATGGCATTCGGCGTAAGGGCCAAAAATCTGGCGCCCCTTGCGCATTTCCGAACGGATATTCTTGTAGACCTTCATCGGCTCGGGCTTGAGCGGCACGGGATTCGGGGGGACGAAATCAGGATTGGTATATTCCTCGACCGTCTTGAACCCCGACATCCACGAGCCCATGCGGAAGCGATCGGGCACCCATGTGCCGCCGCTCCACATCTTGGCGATCTTGGCCTGCGTTGGCGCCGCAGCATCGGCCGCGCGTAGCGCAAGGCCGGCGCCGATTATTAGAATCGAAATTCGAACCGCTCGTTGCATACGCAGTCAAACAAGCATATCTGTGGCTTCGGATCAAGTGCTAGCTTGCCACTCAGCACCGTTTTCCGTGGCATTCGCCAACCGTCAATGCCCAGCGGTTTTGGCCGGCGCAACATCACCCCGCTGCTCGGGGGTCATGAATTCGATGTGACACGCCTCGCACGCCGCATCCAGCCGGCTCCCGACGGACAGCATCGCCGCCTTGTCGTGATGCTCGGCAGCCTGCGCGGCTTCCCGGGCAAGCGCGATAATCATGTCGGCATGGCCGATCCAATCGGCCTGGGGCGAGCGTACCCGCGCGGGCAACTTAAGCACATTGCCGATCTCGACGAGCTCTAACCCGCCGCCTTCCACCGCTTCCCAGCCTTCGGGTGTCGTCGGCGTACGATCGTGGAGCCCCGTCGCGTCATACACCGTGCCCGAACCTGCCCAGAATCGCGCGGCAGCCGGCTGGACGACATGCCCCATGAACTCCTTAAAGGGGGTGTTGACGTCGTAGGATGACGCATCCGGGGCTGACGTGGGCTGGGCGCAGCTTGCGAGAACCAGCAAAGCCAAAACCGCCACGCTATGCCGGATCGTCGTCGCGGCACCATGATCGAGCGCAGAAGCCATGGGTCATCCATCCGCGTGGCAACCACGCCACGAGTCAGGCTTGCACGAACTGACCACGGATGCAAGAACGTCTCGCACCCCGAGATAGGCCTTTCATCGAGCGGGTTAGCGGTTTTGAAGGCAGCTTTCGAGCATATCTGCCGATCAGCTCGCCGTTATTTAGACTAAACATTTGCAGCCGCAGTCATCGGCGTTACAGAGCGGTGTGCCGTCGCCTTCGCCTTCCCCTTTACCCACTTTCGTTCTGCTACCGGGCAGCCTGTGCGACGGCCGCATCTGGCAAGGTGCAGGCGACATGATCCGGCGAGTCTGCGGTGTCCGTGTCGTCGAGGCCGATCTCACGCGCGACGGTATCATTGCCGGAATGGCGGCGCGCGCTTTGTCCGCCGCAACCGGTCTGCTGGTGCCGATTGGCTTTTCCATGGGGGGCAATGTCGCGCTGGAGATGGCGCGCCAGGCACCCGAGCGGATCACGGCGATCGCGCTGATCGACGTCAACCCTGCCGCCGATCTGCCGGCGCGCGCGGCTATCCGCCTTGATGATCAGGCCCAGGTCCGTAACGGCCAGCTTTCAGACGTTTTGGAACGGGTGATCCATGGCTGTTTCGCACATGACACGCCCCCCGCCGCGCATCTGAGAAGTCTGGTGCGGGAGATGGCGGACGGATTGGGTCCCGATGTCTTCCTTCGGCAAAGCGAGGCGCTGCGGTTGCGCGCTGATTGCCGGGCGGTCGTCGCAAGTTTCGATGGCCAGATGCTGTTGGTGTGCGGCGCGGATGATCAACTGTGCTCGCCGGTGATCCACAGGGCGATGGCGCAGGATGCCCGCAACGCAACGCTTAGGGTGATCGAGGGGGCCGGGCACATGCTGCCGCTCGAACAACCGGAACGCCTCGGCGCCGCGCTATGTGCCTGGATCGACGAGGCTGTTTTACGGCCGGCCGGGAAAGCGGGTGGAGGCAGACCCGCCGGTAACGGGTTCGAAGGGGGCAGGATCGCATGTTGAAGCAAAGGCTGGCGGCGCGCGAACCGCTCCTCGGGACGTTCCTCAAGACACCGCATCCGCATGTGGTGGAGGTGCTGGCGACAGCGGGGCTGGATCTGCTGTGCCTCGATGCCGAACATGCGCCGCTCGATCGCACCACGCTCGATTTGTGCGTGATGGCGGCGCGGGCCGGGAATCTCGCGACGCTCGTCCGTCCGGCCAGCGGATCGCCCGAAAGCGTCCTCGCGGCGCTGGATGCCGGCGCCACCGGGATCATTGCCCCGCATATCCGCTCCGCTGCCGATGCGCGCGCGCTGGTCGCCTCGGCCCATTATGGCCCCGGCGGCCGTGGCTATGCCGCCTCCACCCGCGCCGCCGGCTATGGCCTTGCCACGATGGAGGAACATCTGGCGCGGAGTGCCGCCGAAACCGTCGTCGTCGCGCAGATCGAGGATGCCGACGCACTGGAGTCGGTCGAGGAGATCGCGGCGGTGGAGGGGCTGGACGCTCTCTTCATCGGCCGCGCCGATCTCACCGTCTCCCTCGGCTGCTCGTCGCAGGACGATCCCCGGATCATTGCCGCTGTCGAGCGAATCGTCGATATCTGTGTTGCGCGGGGTCTACCGGTGGGGATGTTCCTTGGCCGCCCCGGCGATACATCCGCCTGGCGCGATCGCGGCGCCAGCCTCTTCCTGCTCGGGTCGGATCATAGCTTCATGCGTGCCGGCGCGGCGCAGATGCGCGCGATCACAGGGCTATAAGCGGCTTCAGCGCGCCATGTTCAAGCGCGTGACGCGGCGAACAACGTCGCCGAGGCAGCCGTGAGCCGATAGGCGGGGCCAGCGGGCACGCTCAGCGTATCACCGGGGCGGAGCGTCAGCTCATCGTCCCCTCGCGCCACGGTTACCAGGCCTTCATGAACGAACAGCACTTCGGGCGTGCCGGGCCGATCGAGGCGATCGAGATTGCTCGTGAGACGGAGCCGCACCAGCCGAACCTCGTCCGCGTGAAGCAGGGCGGCGGGTCCGATTACGGGTAATTCTCCTGCCGATCGATCCACAGCGCCGCGAAACACCATCGCTTCGGCCTCGGACGGCGCGATACGGCGCAGCCGGGCGATATCGCAGGATGTCGTCCGGGGCATCGGCGGAATTCCGGCCGGGGCGATCTCGCCGGCGATCGTATCGACCAATTGACCTGTTTTCAGCAGGATAAGCCCGTGATGCGTGGCCAGATCGAACACTTGGGGCGCCCACAGGACGCGCCCTGGATCGTCGCCACCGAGCAAGCTCCACAGGAAGCCGGAATCGCCGCCGACGTTCGTGAAGCCACGAAAAGCATGCATCGGCAGTGAAATGACGTCGCCCGGCGCCACGAACACCTGCGCGTCACCCCCATTCTCGCCGAAATCGAATCGCCAGTTTCCGCTGTGCACGACGAATATCTCGGCAGTCTCGTGGCTGTGCTGCGAGTTCATGCAGCCTGGGGTCTGGCGGGCGCCGCCGATGTTGAAGCCGTGCGGCTCGGCCATATGAACATGCTGGGAGGGATTTTCGGACACGCCGGGGCCGATGATGCAGAAGTTCTCTTTCTGGTCCGAACCGGGCGTGCGGCTGTCGACGAAGGCGTTCAGGCAGGGCCGGAGCGCCGCATAGCGGATCAATCGCTCATGTAGCCCCGGCGCGACGTCGGTCATTATGTCCATGGCACCCCTCCAGCCCGGCCCGTGCTGAATCCTGCATCCGCAGTCAATGCCGTTGTAGACAGGCTGCTTGCGTCCATGTCGCCGTCAACTAGAATGCCAGGATGTCCACGCTAGAAAAGCCTGCACCGCGCGCAGACCTTCCTGCTGCGCGCTTTCGGGCGACGTCCTATGATGTCGCCAAGCGGGCGGGCGTTTCGCAATCGGCGGTTTCGCGCTGCTTTCGCCAGGGCGCGAGTATCGCCCCGGCTACCAAGATCAAGATCATGGAAGCGGCGCGGGAGCTCGGCTACCGCCCCAATGCGATCGCATCGGGGCTGATTACCAAGCGATCGAACATGGTCGCCGTGCTGATCTCGACCCAGGCGCGGCTTTATTATCCCGAGGTGCTGGCGCAACTGACGCAGACGCTCTCCGCGCAGGACATGCGCGTGCTGCTGTTCGACCTCAAAACCGAGGGCGATGTCGAGGCGGCATTGCAGCAGGTCTGGCGTTACTGGGTCGATGGCGCGATCGTCGCCGCGCATCTGACCGCCGCGCAAATTCGCGCGTTCGACGATCATCATGTTCCGATAGTGCTATACAACCGCTCGGGCGAGGGTGAGGTGGTATCGAGTGTGTTCTGCGATTCCGTCGCGGGTGAGCGCGTGCTGCTCGATGCCTTACTTTCTGCCGGCCACCGGCATTTCGGCATCATCACGGGGCCGAACGACAGCTATACCGGGCGCCAACGGGTCGAGACGGCAAAGTTGCTCATCAACGAAGCCGGGTTCGGGCCGCCGTTGGTTGCCGAGGGCACCTTCGATTATGGTTCGGGCACGCGCGGGCTGCACCAGCTGATGGAGGCGTCCGGGGGCAAGCTGGATGCGGTCGTATGCGCGAATGATCTGATGGCGATCGGCGCCATAGATGCCGCGCGGCTAGAAATGGGACTGAAGGTGCCCGACGATCTCTCGATCGTCGGCTTCGACGGGGCAGGGGCCGCATCCTGGATCGGCTACCAGGTGACGACCATCCAGCAGCCGGTAGAGCGGATGTGCCGCGCGGCTGTCGCGATGCTGATGGAACGGATTGAGGCGCCCGAAACCGCGTCTGAGGTCCGCACCTTTCCCGGCAAGTTCATCCCCGGCACGTCGGCCCGCATCGCCTGACGGTGCCGCCCGCTGCGGCCAGCCACCCATTGCACTCACGTAACATTTGTCCGGCTCGTGTCTTTTTTGTGAAAAAATCACGATGACTGCGATTGCAAGAACAGGCACCCTGCGTTACGCCATAGCAAGCTTTCCAAGAGGGGAAATTGGGATGACTGCGATAGACAATAAGACGCGCGCGGGACGGTGCTTTCTGTTGGCCTCGGTGGCAGCGATCGGATTGATCGGCGGCACGGCGGCAGGCGCCCAATCACAGGGCGTCCCTGCCAGCGACGAAGCCGCAAGCGGCGTGATCGATCAGATCGTGGTTACGGCGCAGCGCCGCTCGGAATCGCTGCAATCGGTTCCGCTCTCGGTGACGGCGCTAAGCGGCGATGTTCTGCGTGATAAGGACGTGGTCAACATTGATCGCCTGCAGCAGATCGCCCCGGGCCTGCGCATCGGCCGCTCGGGCTCCGATCCCCGCCCGGCACTGCGTGGCACCTTCACCGCCGCGATCCAGGGCAATAACGATCCGCGCATCGGCTTCTATATCGATGAAATCTATCAGTCGCGTACCTCGCAACTCAGCGTCCCGTTTGTCGATCTGGAGCAGATCGAAGTTCAGAAGGGGCCGCAGGGCACCTTGTTCGGGCGCAATTCCTTCGGCGGCAACATCGCGATCACGACCGCCAAGCCGCGTGGAAATTTCGAAGCCGGATTGGATGCGACATACGGCAATTATGACCGCAAGCTGATCCAGGGTTTCATCAACATTCCTGTCTCGAAAGATCTGGCCGTCCGATTCGCCGGCGCGTTCGAGGATCGCGACGGCTATATCAAAAATATCTTCAATCCGAAGGCCGAGGCGGACGACCGCCATCTATTCTATATACGCAGCAGCCTGCGCTTTGCGCCGCAGGCGCTCGACGGCAATCTCGAAATCCTGCTGCATGGCAGCTATTGGAAAGAGGACGATCACGGCAACGGCGCGTTCGGATCGAAAGCGATCGGTGCGCTCTACAGTCCCCAATATCAGATTGCGCCCGGCGGCACGCTGAACCTGCCCAATGCTTCCCCGGTCACGCTGCCCGGCGGTTATGTGGGGTTAGACTATCAGTCGTCGACGCTCATTCCCTATTCGGTATTTTACCGTGACGGCATTCCCGACATCAACGGGGCCGACGTCGGCATTCCCATCCCCGGCAAATATACGCTGCGTACCGATTACGAGAGCGTGCAGAAGCTGAAATCCAAGCAATTCTCGGCCAATATCAATTACGATATCGCCGATGTCGTGCGGCTGCGCTCGATCACCAGCTACACCGATTTCAGCGCCTTCCGCACGCGCGATGCGGACGGTACGTCGGCCAACAAAGGCATCGGCTACTTCCTGACCGAGGACAAAGCCTTCACCCAGGAATTTCAGATCCAGTCGCATAAGGCCGATAGCCCGCTGCAATATACGGCTGGCCTATTCTATATGAAGGACAAGGTGCCCGACGCCTATTTCGGCCTCGAGAACCGCGCTTACAGCACCGCGAATGCGATCGCTACGGGTGGCTACCCGATCTATTTCAACAATTACACCTATTCGTCGCTGGTCAACTATGGCGCGCCGCTGGCGGGCAATGTCAACAGTGCGCTGGTGACGGCGGCACGCAGCGACAGCGTCAACCCGCTGACCTATCTGGAGACGGTGTCGAAGGCCGCCTACGCGCAGGCTTCCTATACCTTCGCCCGAAAACTGACGATCACCGGCGGCTTGCGCTACACGGAGGATCACCGGACGTTCTTCTCTGCGCTCCAGCTCGCCGCCGCCACGGGCGGAACCTTCGCTTTCTCCCCTGGATATGGGGTCACGCCGTCGCTCGACTTCAACCGGACATGCGATGGCTTTACGGCCGCCGATCCCTCATCTACCGCAACCAACAAGGCAACGGCGCTGACGACCCGGTGCGGTGACACGAAGTTCAAGTTCTGGACGTATCGTCTCGCCGCCGATTACAAGTTTGACGACCAACATATGGTCTATGCAAGCTACAATACCGGCCGTCACGCCGGCGGCTTCAGCTATTCGCCACGTCCTGGCGCGAACACGTTGAACCCGGTCGACACCGAGAATGTCACGGCTTACGAAATCGGGTCCAAGAACCAGTTTTTCGATCGCCGGCTGCAGTTCAACGTCGCGACATTCTATAACAAGTACAAGAATTTGCAGATCTCGGTCAGCTATCCGAACCCGCTCCTGGCCGGCAGCGTGAGTACCTATTCGCAGAACGGCCAATCGAACGACACGTACGGCGCTGAGTTTGAGATGATAGCGAAGCCCGTGCGTGAATTGACGCTCAATCTCGCGGTCAATTATCTCCATGCGCGGGACAATCCCGTGGTGGTGAGCGGGGCGTCGAGCAACAGCTTGTGCACGATCGGTACCTCGGCTTCTTGCCCGAACATACAGATCGGCCTCACCGGTGGCATCTTGCCGAACGTCGTGAGCAATCCCGAGCTTTTCGTCGCAGTGCCGGGCACAACCACCTTCAATACCGTAGGCTATAACAAGAAGGTCAAGGTTCAGAACCAGCCCGATTGGACCGTCCAAGGCGGTGCCGCCTACACGATCGACCTCGTCAACGCCGGCAAGCTGACCGGAGAGGTGCAGAGCTATTTCAACGCGGGCTTCCTGCTCTCGACGAGCACGCCGAACTTCATGCAGAAGTCATATACCAAGACTGACCTGCGCCTGACCTACGCCCCCGCTGGCGGCCGTTTCACGGTCCAGGCGTTTGTCGAGAATATCGAGAACGTGGCGGTCGTTAACCGCGTGACAGTCAGCAACTACACCTATGACGGCAATTATGAGGCGCCGCGCACCTATGGCCTGCGGGTCGGCTTCCGTTACTGACGTCGGCTTAGGGTCGGATGACTTCAGCCTTACCCGCTCATGCTGAGGTGAGACCGAGTAGCTCCGCAGGAGCGTATCGAGGGCTCGTA
>NZ_CAHJXD010000283.1 GCF_903644055.1 Sphingomonas bacterium
GCCCCCGGCGCCGATGGCGAGGCGCAGGCACGGACCGCCGCCAAGACGCTGGCCGATCTCCGGGCCGCCGACGATGCATCGCGGGGTCCGGCGCCCTATGTCGCGCCCGCGCGGATGCCGCACGATGCGGCCGATACGCCGCCGCCCGTCGATACGCCCGAGGCGGCGCCCGCCGAATCCGACAATGCCGACGGCGACACCAACCAGCAGGTCCCGGACTAGAGGCTGTCCTGTTCAAGCTGGCCGGGGTGACGAGAGTCCAACGTCGATAGGAGAGCCTCTAACGCGAACGGCGCGGAGCCGCCATCGTACGGCGGAACGCTCAATCTTTTGGAAGGTTAATGCGCCGTGCAGCTATGCTGCGGAAATCGGAGCATAATCCATGTTGGGATCGAACCCCGTCGCACCGCCCGCGACCGCAGCGAAAGATGCCTCGACGCGCGCCGGAGAAGCCGAGCGCGACGAGGCCAGCGTCACCGCCGCGGTCGTCACGATCAACCGCCCGGCCCAAGAGCTGTACGAATTCTGGCGTGATCTTTCGAACCTCTCAGGCGTCATGGAGAATATCGAGCGGATCGAGGTGCGCGACGGCACCCGCTCGCATTGGGTGGTCAAGGCGCCCGGCGATCGCGCGGTCGAATGGGACGCGACGATTACCGAGGATCAACCCGGCAAGCTGATCGCCTGGACGTCCGACGATGGCGCCGATGTCCGCAACAGCGGCCGCGTCGAATTCCACCAGGTCGAAGGGCGCGGCACCGTGGTGCGCGCGGTCATCGCTTATGATCCGCCGCTCGGCGCGATCGGCAAGCTGTTCGCCAAGCTCTTCCAGCGCGAACCCGCGATCCAGGCGCGCCGCGATCTCCGCCGCTTCAAGCAGCTCATGGAGACGGGCGAGATCGCCACCTCCTCGCGCACGCTCGCGCACCACGCCGAACATAAGGCCGGCTGACCCACCCATTCACTGAAAGGAGCCGACGATGCGCGCGCTCACCTGGCACGGCAAGCATGACGTTCGCGTCGATACCGTCGACGATCCCGAGATCATCAATCCGCGCGACGCGATCATCAAGATCACCTCGACCGCGATCTGCGGATCGGACCTCCACCTCTACGATGGCTTCATCCCGACGATGAAGGCGGGCGACGTGCTCGGCCACGAATTCATGGGCGAGGTCGTCGAGACCGGCGCCAAGTCGACGCTCAAGAAGGGTCAGCGCGTCGTCGTGCCGTTCACGATCGCGTGCGGGAGCTGCTATCATTGCGGCAAGCATCAATATTCGGCCTGCGACAACGGCCTGCCCGCCGACAATCAGGATATCGCGCAACAGCTCTACGGCCACCCGATGTCGGGGCTGTTCGGCTACAGCCACATGACCGGCGGCTATTCGGGCGGGCAGGCCGAATATGTCCGCGTGCCTTTCTCCGATATCGGCCCGATCGTCATCCCCGACGAGCTCGAGGACGACAAGGTGCTGTTCCTGTCGGACATATTGCCGACCGGCTGGCAGGCTGCCGAATATGCCCAGATCGAGCCCGGCGACACGGTGGCGGTCTGGGGTTGCGGGCCGGTCGGGCTGTTCGCGGTCCAGTCGGCCTTCCTGATGGGCGCCGAGCGCGTGATCGCGATCGACCATTTCCCCCGGCGGCTGGAGCTCGCCGCGAAGTTCGGCGCCGAGACGCTCAACTATAAGGAGCATGCCGTCTATGATGCGCTGATCGAGATGACCGGCGGGATCGGCCCCGATGCGGTGATCGACGCGGTCGGCCTCGAATCGCACGGACTGTTCGTCGATAACGTGCTCGATCAGATCAAGGCCTCGACCTTTCTCGGCACCGATCGTCCGCACGCCAACCGCCAGGCGATCATCGCCTGCCGCAAGGGCGGGCGCGTCTCGATGCCCGCGGTCTATGGCGGCTTCGTCGACAAATGGCCGCTCGGCGCGTTCATGGAAAAAGGCCTGACGCTCAAGACCGGCCAGACGCACGTCCAGCATTATAGCCACGCGCTGCTCAACGCGATCGTCGAGGGCAAGATCGATACGACCTTCCTGATCTCGCACCATCTGCCGCTCGAGAATGCGCCCGACGGCTACAAATTGTTTCACGATCACCAGGACTTCGCGACCAAGATCGTGCTCAAGCCCGGCCTCGAGAAGACCAAGGTCGAGATGCCCGCCTAACGCTCCGGCAACCGAAGGAATATCTATATGGGAAACGGAAAGCTCGCAGTGATCACCGGCGCCTCGACCGGGATCGGTTTCGAACTGGCGCATCTCGCCGCGCAGGAGGGCTATGACCTGCTGATCGTCGCCGATGAGCCGTTGATCAACAATGCCGCCGACGATCTCAAGGCGCACGGCACCAATGTCATCTCGGTCGAGGCCGATCTCGCGACCTTCGAAGGCAATGACACATTGCTCGCGGCGGCGGGCGGCCGTCCGATCGATATCCTCTGCGCCAATGCCGGACGCGGGCTCGGCAAGGCGTTCGTCGATCAGGACGTCACCGATTGGCGCCGCGTGATCGACACCAACGTCACCGGCACGACCTATCTGCTCCAGAAGGTCGCGATCGCGATGAAGGCGCGCAACGAGGGCAAGATCCTCATCACCGGATCGATCGCGGGGCTGATGCCGGGCAGCTATCAGGCGGTCTACAACGCCAGCAAGGCCTATCTCGACAGCTTCTCCTACGCGCTGCGCGAGGAATTGCGCGAGACCGACATCACCGTCACCGTGCTGATGCCGGGGCCGACCGAGACCGAATTCTTCGAGCGCGCCGACATGATGGATACCAAGGTCGGCGTCTCCGCGAAGGAGGATCCCGCCGCCACCGCCAAGCATGGCTGGGACGCGATGATCGCGGGCAGCGGCCATGTCGTCTCGGGGCTCAAGAACAAGATCCAGGCGGCGATCAGCCACATCACGCCCGATAGCGTGCTCGCCAAGATGCACACCGGCATGGCCGAGCCCGGCTCGGCGGAGAAGGTGCCCGAGAGCAAGCGGGTCGATTGATCGCCGTCCCGGACGGACGAGCGGCGGAAGGGATGACGGGCGGGCGGCTTCGGATTAGACGCGGGACATGACTCGTCCCGTCCGCATCGCTCCCTCGATCCTCTCCGCCGATTTCTCGAAGCTCGGCGCCGAGATCGAGGCGGTCGACGCGGCGGGCGCGGACTGGATCCACGTCGATGTGATGGACGGCCATTATGTGCCCAACATCACGATCGGGCCCGTCGTGGTGAAGGGCCTCCGCCCGCATACGCCCAAGCCGTTCGACGTCCACCTGATGATCTCGCCGATCGACGTGTTCCTCGATGCCTTCGCCGAGGCGGGCGCGGACACGCTGACCGTCCATCCCGAGGCGGGGCCGCACATCCATCGCACCGTTCAGCGCATCAAGGGGCTGGGCAAGCGCGCGGGCGTCGCGCTCAACCCCGGCACGCCCGCCAAGATGCTCGACTATCTGATCGACGATATCGATCTCGTGCTGGTGATGAGCGTCAACCCGGGGTTCGGCGGGCAGCGCTTCATCGACAGCCAGTTGCGCAAGATCGAATCGGTACGCAAGATGATCGACAGGACTGGCCGGGCAATCGACCTCGAAGTCGATGGCGGGATCGATAGCGAGACCGCGCCGCGCGCGATCGCCGCCGGCGCCGACGCGCTCGTCGCGGGCACCGCCACCTTCAAGGGCGGGCCGGATCATTATGCCGCCAACATCGCCGCGCTGCGCGGGCACGGCTGATGGCCGAGGACGGCGCCCCGCAGGGCGCTGAGCCGGAGGGCGCCGAACCGGAGAGCGAGCGGCGGCGATTGTCCGCCGAGGGCGCGCCGGGCTTTTCGCTGGCGGACATGCTCGGCCGCGCGATGCGGCGGCTGTCGTGGCGCTCGCCGCTCCACCAGATGCGGCTGCGCGGGCGCTATCCGCTGCAACTGATCGACGTGCCCGGCGATCCGATCCCCGGCCGCCCTCGCGCAGGCAATGCGCTGATCGAGGGGCGGATGCTGCTCGGGCAGGAGAGCGTCGCGCTCGAGGGGCTGGCGCGCGGCGGGTTCAGCGCCGCCTTCGCCGATCATTACCAGAGCTTCGCCTGGCTGCGCGACCTTGCGGCCGCCGGGCCGCGCGACCGGACCGCGCCTGTCGCAGAGGCGCTGACGCAACAATGGCTGGCGGCGCACGCGACGGCGGTGAG
>NZ_CAHJXD010000284.1 GCF_903644055.1 Sphingomonas bacterium
GGGGCTGGCGCTGGTGGAGCTGCCGTCCTCGAGCGCGGCGTTTGCGGGGATGACGCGGGCGGCGAAGCGGGAGCGGTGGATGGGGTTGCGGGGATGGCTTTAATCGTCATGCCGGACGTGATCCGGCATCCCGCTTCCTGAGAGGGCCATCGGAAAAAGCAAGCGGGACCCCGGATCAGGTCCGGGGTGACGGTCGATCTATCGAAGCACCGACCCCTGCCCCATCGGGCCATGCCCCGCTCCCAGGCCCGGCGCGGCGAGCAGCGAGGCGCGGACGAACGCGCGCCCTCTGTCGATCGCATCCTCCAAGTCCATCCCCGCGCCCAGGCCCGTCGCGATGGCGCTGGAGAGCGTGCAGCCGGTGCCGTGGCTGTGGCGGGTCGCGATCCTGTCGTCGCGCCAGCGGCGTTCGCGCCCATCGGCGATCAGGATATCGACGACCTCGGGCCCATCGAGATGCCCGCCCTTGGCGAGCACCGCGCCGCCGGTTCTTCCGGCGAGCATCCCCGCCGCCCGGGCGAGCGCATCGCCGTCGCCGATCGCGCGATCGACCAGCAGCGCAAGCTCGGGCAGGTTGGGCGTGACCAAGGTGGCGCGCGCCATCAGCCGCTCGAACGCGGCGATGGTCTGTTTATCGGCCAGCGCGGCGCCCGAAGTGGCGATCATCACCGGATCGAACACAATCGTGATGCCGCCGAAATCTGAACGGCCGAGCCGCTCCGCCACCGCGTCGGCCACCTCCGCCGAGCCGATCATGCCGATCTTCACCGCATCGACGCCGATGTCGCCGGCCACCGCATCGATCTGCGCGATCACCATCGCGGCGGGCACCGGCATCACCTGGGTCACGCCCACCGTATTCTGCGCGGTCAGCGCGGTGAGCGCGGTCATCGCATGGCCGCCGAGCATCGTGATCGTCTTGATATCCGCCTGGATGCCCGCGCCGCCGCCGCTATCCGATCCGGCGATGGTCAGGATGCGCGGGATCGGCATATAGGCTCCCGCTCATCAACCGTTCGTGTCGAGCGAAGTCGAGACACGTTCGACCTCGTCGCCCCTGGGCACGTCCCTCGACTGCGCTCGGGACGAACGGGATCAGGGTATGCGCAAAGGCGCATGGCGCTCACGCCGCCTTCCGCACGGCCTCGCAGATGCGATCGACGACCTGGCCGACCAGAGCCTCGTCCTCGCCCTCCGCCATCACGCGGATCAGCGGTTCGGTGCCCGATTTGCGGATCAGCAGCCGGCCGGTGCCGGTGAGCTCCTTTTCGGCGGCGGCGATCACCGTCCTGACCTTCTCGTCCTCCAGCGGCTGGCCGCCCGCGAAGCGGACGTTCCTGAGCAATTGGGGCAGCGGATCGAACTGCCTGAGCAATTTGTGCGCGCGCGTGCCCGTCTCGACCAGTTCGGCGAGCACCTGGAGCGCGGCGATCAGGCCGTCGCCGGTGGTGGCGTGATCGGCGAGGACGATGTGCCCCGATTGCTCGCCGCCGATATTGTAGCCGCCCGCGCGCATCGCCTCGACGACGTAGCGATCGCCGACGGGGGTGCGGTGGAGCGCGATGCCCTGCCCCCAGAGGAAGCGCTCGAGCCCGAGGTTGGACATCACCGTCGCGACGATGCCGTCGCCCTTGAGCGTGCCCGCGCGCGCCGACGCGCCGGCGATCAGCGCCATCAACTGATCGCCGTCGACGATCTCGCCATGATCGTCGACGACGATCAGGCGATCGGCGTCGCCATCGAGCGCGAGGCCGATATCGGCGCGGGTTTCCTTGACCTTGGCGACCAGGGTGGCAGGATAGGTCGAGCCGACCTTGTCGTTGATGTTGCAGCCGTTGGGCGAGACGCCGAGCGCGATGACGTCGGCCCCCAGCTCCCACAGCGCCTCGGGCGCGACCTTGTAGGCGGCGCCGTTCGCGCAATCGAGCACGATGCGCAGGCCATCGAGGCGGAGGTGATCGGGGAAGGTCGATTTGGCGGTGCTGATGTAGCGGCCCTGCGCATCCTCGACGCGGCGCGCGCGGCCGATCGTCTCGGCGGGCGCGAGCGTCGGCACGCTGTCGATCCCGCGCTCGATCGCCGCCTCGGCCTCGTCGGAAAGCTTGTAGCCGTCGGGGCCGAACAATTTGATGCCGTTATCGACATAGGGATTGTGGCTGGCCGAGATCATCACGCCGAGATCGGCGCGCATCTGCCGCGTCAGCATCGCCACCGCCGGCGTCGGCATCGGGCCGACCAGCGTGACATCCATGCCGACGCTGGTGAACCCCGCCGTCAGCGCGCTTTCCATCATATAGCCCGACAGCCGCGTGTCCTTGCCGATCAGCACGCGGTGGCGGTGGCTGCCGCGCAGGAAGTGCGCGCCCGCCGCCTGGCCGACGCGCATCGCGGTCTCGGGCGTGAGCGCGCCTTCGTTGGTGCGGCCGCGAATGCCGTCCGTGCCGAAATATTTGCGGGCCATGAGGATGCTCTCGTTTCTTCTCGCGCGATCGCGGACCTTAGCCTTGCGCGCGCCGCACCGCCATACCACCTGCCGCCCATCGAGGAGAGTGACGATGCGCTATCGGACGTTAGGCGGCGGGCTGGAGGTTTCGGCGCTGGGGCTGGGCTGCATGCCGATGGCGGGAGTCGGCGCCAACATGTACGGCGCGGCGACCAAGGAGGAATCGATCGCGACGATCCACCGCGCGATCGATCTCGGCGTGACCTTCTTCGATACCGCCGAAATCTACGGCCCCCGGGCGAACGAGACTTTGCTCGGCGAGGCGATACGGGACAGGCGCGATGGGCTGGTGATCGCCACCAAGTTCGGCATGCGGATCGATGCCGAGAGCCAGCGGATGACGGGGCTGGATTCGAGCCCCGCCAACGTGCGCAAGGCATGCGAGGGATCGCTCAGGCGGCTGGGGATCGAGACGATCGACCTGCTCTACCAGCATCGCGTCGATCCCGACGTGGCGATCGAGGAGACGGTGGGCGCGATGGCGGAGCTGGTGCGCGAGGGCAAGGTCCGCCACCTCGGCCTCTCCGAAGCCGCGCCCGCGACGATCCGCCGCGCGCACGCCGTGCACCCGATCGCCGCGCTGCAATCGGAATATTCGCTGTGGGAGCGTGGCATCGAGGACGATATCCTGCCGACCGCGCGCGAGCTCGGCATCGGCTTCGTGCCCTATTCGCCGCTCGGGCGCGGCTTCCTGACCGGTGCGATCACGCGGCGCGAAGACCTGCCCGAGGGCGATTACCGCCTGACCGATCCGCGCTACGCCGAGGGCAATTTCGAGGCGAACATGGCGATGGTCGATACGGTGAAGTCGGTCGCCACGCGCCATGGCCGATCGCCCGCGCAGGTGGCGCTCGCGTGGCTGCTGGCGCAGGGCGAGGATGTGGTGCCGATCCCGGGATCGAAGCGGCGCGCGACGCTGGAGGATTCGATCGCGGCCAACGACCTCGACCTCACGCCCGACGATCTCGCCGCGCTCGATACGGCATCGAAGGGCAAGACGGCGGGCGACCGCTACGGCGCGGCGATGATGGCCTCGGTCCGGAAGTAAGGCGGCGCCTGCAGGTGGGGGTAGAGATCACGAAGGCGCGTCCGGAAGCTTATCGTCATTTGCGCTCCCTTTGGGTATGCGTGCCGGCCGCGTCGGGCTGGGCGAGCTCGCGTTCCCCGGCGAGACCGTGGCCGCCCTGCCCCAGCGTATCGAGGTGCATCAGCCGCTTGAACAAGGGCGCGACGGCGAGGATCGCGACGCCGACGCCGATCGCCAGCCAGCCGACGCGGGAATAGATGGTGATCGTCGCGGCGGCGCCCTCGCCCGCGCCGCCGGTCATCGCGGCGATCAGCCCGGCGGCATATTCGCCCGTCGCGGTCGCGAAGAACCAGGTGCCCATCAGCAGCCCGACCATATGGGGCAGCGCCATCTTGGTCATCGCCGACAGGCCCACCGGGGACAGGCAGAGCTCGCCGGTCGAATGGAGCAGATAGAGCAGGACGACGTAGATCGCGGGCGTCAGCGCGCCGCCGTTCGCGCGTGCGCCCCACACCAGCACGAGGAAGCCGAGCCCGAGCTGGAGCATCGCCAGCCCGAACTTGGCGGGCGCCGACGGCTCCCAGCCGCGCCGGGCCAGCCACGTCCAGAGCCCCGCGAGCAAGGGCGCCATTGTGATGATCCAGAAGCTGTTGATCGATTGATACATGCTCGCGGGCACGTTCCAGCCCAGCAATGTCCGATCGACCTGGCGATCGGTGTAGAGGTTGATCGACGAGCCCGCCTGTTCGAACAGGGCCCAGAACAGGATCGAGCCGAGGATCAAGGCCATCGCCGCGAAGATGCGGTCGCGCTCGACCGCCGGCAGCGTCCGCACCGCCGTCCACAGGATATAGGCGACCAAAGGAAAGCCCGCGACCGCGAGCAGCGTGCCGACCAGCGCCTGATGCTGGACGAGGAACCAGGCGACGAGCACGCTCGCCACCGCGCCGGCGTAGATCCACGCCTCGCGCGAGATGCCCGCGATGCGGACGCGCAGCCATTCGGGCGCGGGCGGCTCCGAGCGGCCGAGCAGATCGCGGCGCATCGCGATGAACATCACCAGCCCGGCGAGCATGCCGAGCCCGGCGGCGCCGAACCCCCAAGCCCAGCCGACTCGCTCGCCCAGCCATCCGCAGACCAGCGCGCCGAGCATCGCGCCGAGATTGATCCCCATGTAGAAGATCGTGTAAGCGGGATCGCGGCGCGCATCGGCGCGCGGGTAGAGCGTGCCGACGATCGCCGAGATATTGGCCTTCATGAAGCCCGTGCCGACGATCACCGATGCCATGCCCAGGTAGAAGAGGTCGAGCGCCGCGGGGCCGACGCCGCCGATCGCGCCTTCGATCGCGAGGCAGGCGTGGCCGACCGCGATCATCACGCCGCCGAACAGCACCGCCTTGCGCCCGCCCAGCCAGCGATCCGCCATCCAGCCGCCGACGACGGGGGTGAGGAAGATCATCGAGGTGTAGGCGCCGTAGGTGAGGTTGGCGCGGGCATCGTCGAACAGGAAATGCTTGGTCAGATAGAAGACCAGCAGGCCGCGCATGCCATAATAAGAAAAGCGCTCCCACATCTCGACCAGGAACAGCAGGAACAGGCCGCGCGGGTGGCCGAGGAGCGTGCGGGGCGGGTTCGGCCCGGCGGGATCGACGGAGATTGCGGACAATAGGGCACCTTCCCGAGTGAAAGCGCAGACTAGCCGGTCGCGCGGCGCTGTGAAGCCCGTTGTTGGCGCGCGTTTCGGCTGATAGCGGCGGCGGCATGTTCAACGATCTTTCCTCCACGCCATCGCTGCTGGCGACGCGCCGATCGGGCAAGCCGCGCGACATGATCGCGCCCGGCCCCTCGCCCGAACAGCTCGATCGCATCCTCGCCGCCGCGATCCGCGTGCCCGATCACGGCAAGCTCGCGCCGTGGCGCTTCGTGGTGGTGCCGCAGGACAAGCGCGCCGATTTCGCCGCCCTGCTCCACCGCGCGATGGAGCAACAGACCGGCACCGCGCGCGAGACGCCGTATGACGCGATCGAGCAGTTCGCGCATCAGGCGCCCTGCCTGGTGGTGGCGCTCTCCTGCCCGGTGCGGACGAGCCCGATCCCGGTGTGGGAGCAGGAGCTTTCGGCGGGTGCGGCGTGCATGAACCTGCTGCTGGCGACGCATGCCGAGGGCTTGGTCGGCGGCTGGCTGACGGGCTGGGCCTCCTATTCGAGCCTGGTGTGCGCGGCGTTCGGCGGCGCGCCGGGCGACCGGATCGCGGGGTTCCTGTTCCTCGGCAGCCCCGGTCGCGCGCTCGATGAGCGGCCGAGGCCCGAGCCGGCGGCGGTGCTGAGCGTCTGGCGGGGTTAACCGGCTGATTCAACGGTTTGAAGTCGCGCCATGCTGTGTTAGAACAGCATCACGCATGCCGACTCCCGATCGTCCCGTCTACCTCCGCCTGCGCGACGAGATCGTCGCGATGATCCTCGACGGCCAGATCGGCGAGGGCGAGGCGCTGCCCTCGGTACGCGCTTTCGCCGCCGAGCGCGGCGCCAACCCGCTGACCGTCGCCAAGGCCTATCAGAGTTTCCAGGAGGACGGCCTCGTCACCGTGCGGCGCGGCGTCGGCATGTTCGTGGCACCGGGCGCCGCCGCGCGCCTCAAGGAAAGCGCGCGCGCCGGGTTCCTCGCCGACGAATGGCCGACGATCGCCGCGCGCATCAAACGGCTGGGCCTCGACCTCGACGCGCTGATCGAGCGCGCGCACGCCTGATCCTTTGCGGCGCCGAGCGGCCGCTGGTAGCGGCTGGCGCGATGGCCGATCCTGATACCCTGGTGCTGCCCTTCGCTCCGCAGGCGATCGCGCGCGCGGCTGAGATCGTGCGCGCGGGCGGGGCGGTCGCGGTGCCGACCGAGACGGTCTACGGGCTCGCCGCCGATGCGACCGACGCGCAAGCGGTGGCGGCGATCTATGCGGTCAAAGGGCGGCCTTCGTTCAACCCGCTGATCGTGCATGTACCCGATCTCGCGGCGGCGGCGACGCTGGCGGATTTCTCCGCGCCCGCGCTGCGGCTGGCGCGCGCCTGCTGGCCGG
>NZ_CAHJXD010000285.1 GCF_903644055.1 Sphingomonas bacterium
GACCGCCGCGCCGCCGAAAGCGCGGTGGCGGCGGTGGCGAAGGCCGCGCCGTCGCTGCTGGCGGCGGCGCGCGCCTGCCTGCCGGATACGGTCGAAAGCCTCGATATCTGGCGGCGGGCGTTCGCGCTGACCTATGCCGCCGAGCTTCGCGCCGAACGCAGGGCGCGCGGCACCTCGGTGGTCGATGCCGATCCCGATCGCTACCGCCGCTTCACGCTTCCCGCTCTGGCATCGGCTGGGATCGGCGCCAGCGCCGCGGGCGACACGCTGACCTTCGCGCGCCCGCTCACCGATTGCGAGCGCAAGGAAGGCGCACGCGGCTGGGCGCGGCGGCGGCGCGAAGGCAAGGCGCTGACGCTCGCCCGCCTCGCCAAGGCCAGCGCCACCTATGCGGGCGGGCTCGACTATCTCGCCTGGAAGATCGGCCGCCACTCCGGCGAGCCGGTGACGATCAAGCCCTGGCAACGCCGCTGGCCCATCCTGGGGGCGATGACGCTGCTTCCGAAGCTGGTCGCCAAGGGCGCGGTGCGCTGAAGCACCCCCTCCGTCCCCGTCCCCCGTCATCCCAGCGAAGGATGGGATCTCGTGCCACAAGCCGCACCCTCCTGATCAGGAGACCCCAGCTTTCGCTGGGGTGACGTTAAAGGTGGCTGAAACGTCACCCCGTCCTTGAGCCGGGGTCCCGCTTCTTCTTCGACGTCGGCAGGTAAGCGGGACCCCGGATCAAGTCCGGGGTGACGAAGATGTCAGGCCGCCATGACTTCCTTCAGCGGCACCCCGGCATCCCCCAGCCGCGCCACATCGGGCCTCGCGCCCTCCACGACCAGCGCGCGTCCCTGGACATAATCCTTGGTCGCGTTGACGCAGTCGAGCGCGATCACGCGGCCCTGCTTGAGATAGACGATCGAGAAGCTCCGCGCCGCCGGATCGCCGCGCTGGACCAGCGCGTCATAGCCGATCGACAGCCCGACCGTCTGCAAGCGCAGATCATATTGGTTCGACCAGAACCATGGCACCGCATGATAATCGACGGGATTGCCCCCGATCGTCTTGGCGACGACATTGGCCTGGTCGTTGGCGTTCTGCACCGATTCCACCCGGATTTCAGTGCCTTCCGCGAAGTCGTTGGCATGCAGTGCGCAGTCGCCGATCGCGAAGATATCGGGCAGGCTGGTGCGGCATTGCCTGTCGACCCTGACGCCGTTGCCGCCGTCCGCGCCCGCCGCGAGCAAAGGCTCGACCGCGGGGACGATACCGATGCCGACGATCACCATCTCGCACGGCAGGACCTCGCCGTCCTCCAGCCGCACGCCGCAGGCGCGGCCGTCCTTCTCCTCGATGCACGCGACCTTGGCGCCCAGCCGCACGTCGACGCCGTGCGCGCGATGCTCAGCCTCATAGAAGCGCGACAAAGGCTCGCCCGCGACGCGCGCCAGCACGCGATCGAGCGCCTCCAGCACGGTGACATGCTTGCCGAACTTGGCGAGCACCGCCGCCGCCTCCAGCCCGATATAGCCGCCGCCGATCACCACCGCGCGGGTCGTGCCCGCCAGCTCGCGCATCATCCGATCGGCGTCGGCGCGGGTGCGGACGGTATGGACGCCGATCAGATCGTGCCCCGAACAGACCAGCCGGCGCGGCGCGCCGCCCGTCGCCCAGATCAGATAGCCATAGCCGATCGTGGCGCCGTCGTCGGTGCGCAGGCTGTGCGCCTCGGCATCGACCGCGACGACGCGGCGCGACAGCAGCGTCGTCACCTGCCGCTCTTCCCAGAAGGCCGGCGGGCGGATCAGGATGCGCTCGAACGTCCTGTCGCCCGAGAGATAGTCCTTGCTCAGCGGCGGCCGTTCGTAGGGCAGCTCGGGCTCGTCGCCGATCATCGCGATCGTGCCTTCGAACTTGGCCTGGCGAAGCGCGATCGCCGCCTGCGCGCCGCCATGGCCCGCACCCACGATCACGACGTCATATTGCATCGGTTCCAATCCTCTCCATCGTCTCCGCGCCGGGCGCGGCCGGAGCGCTCCTTAGCGACGGGACCGAAGGATGGCATGCCCTTTTGTGTTCTCGGGCATGATGAAGGTCCTCCCCTGGAAGGGGAGGATCAATTCAGGAGCGTCAGCCGCCGCACTGGCTGGGCAGCGTCACCGGCGCGCCGGTCCGCGTCGACCAGACGCCGCGCGCGACGCTGTAGGCGCGGCCCGCGCGCAGGTTGCTCAGCGTCTTGCAGCCGATCGAGGCGGCGAAGGCTTCGATCGGCACGTTCCTGGCCTGCGCGACCTGCGTATAGCCCTCGCGCCGCTTGATGTTGATCGCCTCGACCTCGGCGCGCAGTTCCGGCGAGGGCGCGCGGACGAAGCCGAGATAGCCGTCGGACTGCTCGCCGACCACGCCACTCTCCAGCGCCGCCTCGATCCCGGCGCCCTGCGCGAGCACGGGGACCGCCGCGACGAGTGCCAGCGGGGCGAGGGCGAAACGGAATGGGGAGCGGGACGTCATCATTTTGGAAACAGGTCCGGATTGTTGGCGATGAAGTCCTCGGCATCCTTCTTCAGGCTGACGACGACCTCCTGCTTGACGTTGATGTTGAGATTGATCTCGATCGGCTTGTCCGGCGCCTTCACCGTCACGCACGCCCCCAGCACGAGCGGCAGGATCAGGATCGGGCGGCGGATCATCGCCGATGGGCTCGCATCGCAACGCTTCGTCGTCAAGCAATAGCCTTTCATCGCACGAGCGGGGTTGCCGGAGGCTGAACGGCGGGCGGGCGGGCGGCGAGGCCCTGCACCCCCTGGAGCAGCAGCCCGGGATCGGCATAGCTGCGCGCCGAGCCGACGAGCCCGCGAAACGGTGCGCGGATGGCGATGTTGAAGCGGAACGGCAGGTTGCGGATCGCGCGCGCGACGATCGATCTCTCGCCGGTCGCCTGGCGGACGCCCTCGAAGCGCACCTTGCTGACGATCTCGCCCTCCAGCTTGCCGTCGAGGCTGATCGTCAGCGCCGAATAGCGGATCGCCTTCAGCGCATCGAAGGCGAGCCTGCCGATCGTGCCGATGTCCGCGTTGCTGAGCTCGCCGACATAAGCGAGCGTCCCCGGCCCGCGCGCGACGAGCGCGCCGCCCTCGATCCGGCCGCCGGTCGCGTCGAAGATCATCGGCAGGCGGCCGTCGAACGTGCCGGTCGCGGCGATGTTGGGGAAATCGAGCTGCTGGATGAAGGTCGCGGCATCGAGCCCGGCGATCGTGAAGGTCAGGCGGCGATCGGTGGGGCGCGAGAAATCGAGGATTCCCGGTTCCAGCATCAGCGTGCCGCCCGCGAACGGCCAGCGCGCATCCTCCACCGCGACGCGATTGCCCGGCAAGAGCTGGTAATGCGCGATGCCGTCGCCGACGATCACGCCGGGGTTGAGCGCGGCGATCCGCGCCTCCTGGTGCGGGGCGCTGACGAGGCCGAGCAGATCGGTGAAATGAATGCGGGTGGCGATCCCCGAAACCGGCCCGAAGGCGGCGGCGAGATCGAGCGCGTCGGTGTGGAAATCGCCGCCACTGCGCGTTTCGCGCGGGGTCCAGTCGATCCGCCCCCGCCCCGTGACGACGCCCGTGACATTGGCGACGACCCCAAGCGTCAGCGGGGTCAGCATCTCGGGTTGCAGCCCGCCGCGCCGGAAGGCGATGCCCGGCACGTCGAGCGTCGCATCGCCGACCCCGCTCGCCAGATCGTGGCGCAGCACGACATCGGCGATCCGCTCGCGCCGCCCCAGCGGCTGGAGGCTCGCCCGGCCCGTCACCCTGCCCGCGACCAGCGCCAGCGCGACGTCGCCCGACGCCATCGGCTTGAAGCGCGGTGACGCGGCGCGGTCGGCGATCTTCAGCGCGCCATCGAGGTGGAGCGCGCCATGCTCCAGCCGCCACCCGCCC
>NZ_CAHJXD010000286.1 GCF_903644055.1 Sphingomonas bacterium
CGCGTCCCGCTGATGCGGCTGGCGCAGGCGAGCGGCGGCGCGGCGCAGAGCCCGCGCGCCGAGGCGATCGTGCGGCGCGGCGACCCCGTCGATCTCGTCGCGGGCGCGCGCGGGTTCAGCATCAGCATCGGCGCGATCGCGCAGGAAGACGGCGCGCAGGGCGCGCGCATCAGGGTGCGCACCGATGGCGGCGACAGGCCCCAGGGGCAGATCCTTTTCGCCGAGGTGATCGAGCCCGGACGCGTTCGCTTACCAGGATTTAACTGATTGGGGTTTCTGCCGTTACTCCCGAACGGGTATGCGTTCGATTGGGCGGTGCAATGCGGAAGGATTCGATGGTGATCACGGGCATAGGAGCGATGGGCGGCAACCGCCCCGTTGACCAGCTCCGTACCGACGGCACGGGCCCCAAGCCCGCGCCCCGGACGATCGCTTCGGAAGAGGTGGGCGCCCCCGTGAGTTCCGCCAGGGAGATGGCGGCGGCCGGCGCGCCGATCGAGGCGGACAAGGTCGCTCGCATCAAGGCGGGCATCGCCGACGGCAGCTATCGCGTGAACGCGCAGGCGATCGCTGAAAAGATGATCGCGCTCGATCTGCCCGCAAAGGCATGAACCAGGCCGCGCTGGATGCGCTGATCGCGCATGAGGAAGCGCTGATCGCCGCGCTCGACGGCCAGGATATCGCGCTGATCGAAGCGAGCACCAACGACATGCGCGACGCGCTGACGCGCGTCGCCGCGATCGGTAGCTGGCACGATCGCGGGACGGTCGGCGAGCGCGTGGTGCAGGCCGTGCGGCTTGCCGAGGCCGCCAAGGGCCGGATCAACTATCTCGCCGATCGCAACCGCCGCCAGCTCGATCGCCTCGCTACCCTGACAGGCGCGCCGCTCGCCGCGGCTTATGGACGGGCTGGCAGGCTGGGCTGAGGTCCGGCCCATCCCCAACCGCCGTCATGCCGGGCTTGTTCCGGCATCCACCGTCCCACGGAGCCGGTCAACTCGGGACTAGGAGCTCGGTGGACCCCGGCTACAAGTCCTGGGCGACGAGTAGATGTTCGAGCGGGATAAGCGCCGAACAGGTCCGGGGTGACGGTCGATGCGAGGCGATGTCCGCCCAAATCCTTGAATGCCGATCGGAGAGGCTGTCCCGTTGACGTTGAACTTTCGTCACCCCGGCCTTGAGCCGGGGTCCCACTGCCTGCCGACGCTGAGGAGAAGCGGGACCCCGGCTCAAGGCCGGGGTGACGTTCAGCTTGAACAGGACAGCCTCTAGTTCTGCGCTAACCGCCTCTGGCGGTGGATTCCGTAACAGCCCGGCATGACGTAATTGCCGCGAGAATTGGCACGTCCCTTGCTTCGTTCTGCCTCATGCACAGGTGAGGTAAGGCATGGCGACCACGGCAATCAAGCGGAAGCTCTGGATCGGATCGGCCAAGGCGGCGATCCTGCCGATGGCGACGCTGACGCTCGTCGGGCTGATGATCGTGCCGGTGCCGAGCTTCGTCCTCGACGTGGGCTTCATCCTCAACATCATGATCAGCCTCGCGGTGCTGATGGTCGCGCTCAACGTCGAAAAGCCGCTCGATTTCTCGGCCTTCCCCACCGTGCTGCTGTTCACGACCCTGCTCCGCCTCGGCCTCAACGTCGCCTCGACGCGCGTCGTGCTGGTCAACGGCCACACGGGTGCCGCGGCGGCGGGCCATGTCATCGAGGCGTTCGGCCACTTCCTGATCGGCGGCGATTATGCGGTCGGCCTGTTCGTGTTCGGCATCCTGATGGTTATCAACCTCGTTGTGATCACCAAGGGCGCGGGTCGCGTTTCCGAGGTTTCGGCGCGCTTCACGCTGGATGCGCTGCCCGGCAAGCAGATGGCGATCGACGCCGATCTCAACGCCGGCCTCGTCACGCCTGAGGAAGCCAAGGCGCGCCGCCAGGAGATCGCGACCGAGGCCGATTTCTACGGATCGATGGACGGCGCCTCCAAGTTCGTGAAGGGCGATGCGGTCGCTGGCGTGTTGATCCTCGCGATCAACATCCTCGGCGGCCTCGTGCTCGGCGTCGTCAGCCACAAGATGGCGGTGGGCGAAGCGGCCTCCACCTATATCCAGCTCGCGATCGGCGACGCGCTCGTCGCGCAGGTGCCCGCGCTGCTGCTGTCGATCGCCGCCGCCGCGATCGTCACGCGGGTTTCGAGCCCGCTCGATCTTTCCGACCAGATCACCAGCCAGTTCGGATCGGCCAGGGCCTGGACCCCGGTCGCGGGCATCCTCGCCTTCCTCGGGCTGCTCCCCGGCATGCCGCACCTGATCATCCTGCCTGCCGCAGCACTCGCGGGCGGCACCGCGTGGAAACTGCGCAAGGCCAAGGCGGCCGCCGCGATCGGCGAGGTGCCCGCCGCCGCCACCGCCAGCCCGACGGCGATCGGCTGGGAAGAAGTGTCCGACGGCGCCGCGCTCAGCCTTGAGCTCGGCTACGGCCTCGTCGGGCTGGTCGACGAGCGCAAGGGCGCGCCGCTGATGACGCGGATCACGGGTATCCGCCGCCAGCTCAGCCGCGAGCTCGGCTTCGTCGTCCCGCTGGTCCGCGTGCGCGACAATCTGGTGCTCGGGCCGAACAGCTACCGGATCAGCGTCGCCGGCGTGGTGGTCGGCGAGGACGAATGCTGGCCGGAGGATCTGCTCGCGCTCGACAGCGGCGACCTTACCGCGCGCGTCGAAGGACGGATGTGCAAGGATCCGAGCTTCGGGCTCGATGCGGTGTGGATCACCCCCGAGCGGCGCGGCGAGGCGGTGGTCGCGGGCTATACCGTGGTCGATGCCGCGACGGTGATCGCCACCCACCTCAACCAGCTTATAGCGCATGCCGCGAGCGACTTGTTCGGCATGGACGAGATGCAGAAACTGCTCGACGCGCTCAAGGAAAGCGCGCCGCAGCTCGTCGCGGGCCTGACGCCGCAGCCGCTCAGCCTCGCGCAGCTCGCCGCCGTGTCGCGCGCGTTGCTGGCCGAAGGCGTGCCGCTCAAGGATTTCCGCCGCATCGCCGAGGCGATCGTCGATTCCGCGCGCGAGGGCGCCGATCCGATCCCGCTGGTCGAGGCGGTAAGAATACGGATCGGCGCGCTGATCGTGCAGACGATCGTGCCGGTGCGGATGCCGCTGCCGGTGATCACGCTCGATGCCGAGCTCGAAAGCCTGCTCGCGCAGGCGATCCGCGTCGGACCCAACGCGCAGCATCCGTTCGAGCCGGCGCTCGCGCAGCGGATCGTGGGCGCGGTCGCCGATGCCTCGGCGCCGATGGTCAACGCCGCGAGCCGCTTCGCGATCGTCACTTCGCCGATCGCGCGGCGCGCGCTGGCGAGACTTCTTAAACCCCATCTGCCCGAGACGCCGGTGATGAGCTTCCTCGAAATCCCCGATGGCAAGGCCGTCGAAGTGGTGGCGATCGTCGGCGGCAAGCCGGGCGAGGCTCCCGCCGCCGCCCGCCCCCGCCTGGAGATGGTGCAATGACCCCCGCGACCGCGCAGGCGTTCGAGCCCGGCCCCGCGACCTACGGCCGCCGGCCGACGCGCACCGATCCCGCGCAATTGGCGCGGGCGCACATGCCGCTCGTCCGCAAGATCGCCTGGCATGTCCACGGCCGCGTCTCGTCGGCGACCGACATCGAGGATCTGGTCCAGATCGGCATGGTCGCGCTCGTCGAGGCGGCCAACGGCTATGAGGATCGCGGCCATGCGTTCGCGACCTATGCGACCTTGCGCATCCGCGGCGGCATGATCGATCATCTCCGCCGCCACGCGACGATCTGCCGATCGGCGATGGCCAAGCGCAAGGAGATCGGGCGCATCGCCACGACGCTGCGCGGCAGCCTGGGCCGCGAGCCCAAGGAAAGCGAGATCGCCGAAGCGATGGGGCTTTCGGCCGCGGACTATCGCGAGCTTTCGGACAGCACCGCGACGATCCACCAGGAATCGCTCGACGAGGTCTATTCGGATCAGTCGATCTGGTTCGCCGATGTCGAGGAGCGGATCGACGAGACGCTGGAGCGCGAGGAGCTTGGGCGCCTGCTCGCCTCGCGCATCGCCACCCTGCCCGAGCGCGAGGCGATGGTGCTTCAGCTCTATTTCGTCGAGGAGATGAACCTCGACGAGATCGGCCAGGTGCTCAACGTCGGCGCCGCGCGCGTCTGCCAGATCAAGAAGTCCGCGCTGGACAAGCTGCGCAAAGACCTTGCCGAGGCCGCCTGAAGTCGGGACGCACGTCGTTGAAGGCTGGTCACTGGGTCCCAAGCGCGCCCTGGGACGGATCGACATCCGCTCTAAGGACCAATTCCCCCCACAGCTCGCCCGCCACCCCGGACGTGTTCGGCGCTTATGCATTCGAACATGTAATCATTTTGCGCAGGATCATGATCCTCCCCTGAAAGGGGAGGTGGCGGCCCGTAGGGCTGACGGAGGGGTGTCACCGTCTCGATAGCGGGTTACCCCTCCGTGTGGCTTCGCCAGCCACCTCCCCTGCCAGGGGAGGATCGTCTCTTTGCAAACTTTTGATCGCATCCGACTCTAGACGCAAAAGACCCCCGGCGATCGCGCCGGGGGTCCTTCGTTTGCCCGGTGATCGGGCGGTTCGGCTTACTTCAGCAGCGAGAGCACATATTGTGAGCTCTGGTTGGCCTGCGCCAGCATCGCGGTCGAGGCCTGCGCCAGGATCTGCGCCTTGGCGAGGTTGGTCGTCTCGGAGCCGAAATCGGCATCCTCGATCCGCGACCGCGCATCGGTGAGGTTGGTGACGTTGCTCGTCAGATTGTTGACCACCGAGTTGAGGCGGCTTTCGGCGGCACCGAACTTCGCCTGCTTGGTGGCGACCGTGCCGATCAGCGTATCGACCGAGGCGATCGCCGCCGATGCGCCGGTGGTGAGATCGACCGAAGAGATGGCCGACAGATCGAGCTGCGTGAAATCGACCGACACCGTATCGGCGGCCGAGGAGCCCGTCTGGATCGTCACCGAGCCCGAGGAGCCCGCCGCACCCGAGAAGAGCGCGATGCCGTTGAACTTGGTGTTGGACGTGATCGACGTGATCTGCGCGGCGAGCTGCGTGACTTCGGCCTGGAGATTGGTCTTGTCGCTCGACGAATAGGTGCCGCTGGACGCCTGCACCGCCAGTTCGCGGACACGCTGCAACATGCTGGTGACTTCGGTCAGCGCGCCATCGGCGGTCTGCGCCATCGAGATCGCGTCGTTCGAGTTGCGGATCGCCTGGCCCATGCCGCGGATCTGCGAGGTCATCGAGGAAGCGATGGCGAGGCCGGCGGCGTCATCCTGCGCGCTGTTGATGCGCTTGCCGCTGGACAGGCGCATCATCGCCGTCTGGAGCTGCTCGTTGGCCATCCGGGTGCCATTCTGGGCGCGGAGCGCGCTCACGTTCGTATTGATAACAGTCATCTACTCATTCCTTTCCCGCTCAAGATTGGCGAGACCGAGAAGGCCATTTCCGCCACGAAGCCGATAACGACGGGGTTGGCGGGGGCTTTAGCCGGCTTTTTTGGCAAGGCCCGAAACCGGCGCCGGGGAAAGCGGCCCTCTACGCGTGTGCCCGCGATACGCAGGCGATGCGCGCGCGTTCCTTTTAAGCATTTGGTAGTTAATCGGGGCGTAACCCTGTTGCCACAGCCGGCGTCAGTTTTTCGCCGCCGGCCAGCAGATTGGGGCGTTCCGATGCACGATGTAGGTCTTAGCGAGGGGGCGGCGGGCAAGCATCCGATGCTCGGCGCCTGGCTCGCCGGGGTCGGGATCGAATGCGCGAAGATCGCCATCGACGCCCCCGTGCACCGCGATGCGGTCCGGATCATCGACGTCAGCGAGCGCCACGCGGCGCGGCACCGCGACCTGATCGTCGCCGCGACCGACGGCCCGCCGAAGTTCATGGCCATGGCCCACGGCCGCCCGGCCGAGGTGCATTTCGGTTTCGAGGATGCGGCGTTCGCGCATGCGCTGATCGCCGAGCTCGTCCGCCCCGAGGCCAGGCCCGCGGTCGGCGAGCCCGAGAGCGCTGCGTTCATGACGCTGGTCGCGCGGATCGCACGCGCCGACGCGACGGTGCTGGTGCTCGGCGAGACGGGCACGGGCAAGGAAGGTATCGCGCGCTTCTGCCACGCCGTATCGCGCCGGGCCGACAAGCCCTTCGTCGCGGTCAATTGCGCGGCGCTGCCCGAGACGATGCTCGAGGCGATCCTGTTCGGCCACCAGAAGGGCAGCTTCACCGGAGCGGCGGGTGCTTCCGAGGGGCTGTTCCGCGCGGCCGAGGGCGGCACCCTGCTGCTCGACGAGATCGCCGAGCTGCCGCTGGCGCTGCAAGCCAAGTTGCTGCGCGCGTTGCAGGAGCGCGAGGTCCTGCCCGTGGGCGCGACCAGGCCTGTGCCGATCGACGTGCGCGTGATCGCCGCCGCCAACCGCGAGCTTGCCGAGGAGGTCGCCGAGGGCCGCTTCCGCGCCGATCTCTACTGGCGCCTGAACGTCATGCCGCTGATGCTCAAGCCGCTCAGCGAACGCCGGCTCGACGTGCGCGCGATCACCGCCACCCTGATGCTGCGCCACCTCCAGCCCGGCGAGGACTTTCCCTGGCCGACCGCGCAGGCGCTCGATCGGCTGATGTCGCACGGCTGGCCGGGCAATGTCCGCGAGCTCGACAATGTTCTCCAGCGCGCGATCCTGCTGCGCCGGGGCGACCGCATCGAGGCCAGCGACCTCGCGATCGAAGCGGGGACGCTCGCCGCCGCCGCGCAAGTCCGCGCCGCGCCCGTCCGCCTCGCCGAAGCCGCGCGCGATTCCGAGGCGCGCGTGATCGAGGAGGCGCTGGAAGCGACCGGCGGCCATCGCCTGCGTGCCGCCGCGCGGCTCGGCATCAGCGAACGCACGCTCCGCTACCGGCTCGCCGATATGCGCCGGGTCGCGGCGTGAAGGCTGAGCGATGACCGCGATCACCCCCGCCAGCCTGCTGCAAATGCGCTCCGCTATCCTCCAGCAGAACAGCGCGCTGCAGAAAGCGGCGGGCGCGGGCGTGCCGGGTGTCAGCCCCGCGCAGCCGGCGGCGGCGACCAGCTTCACCGGCGCGATGAAGACCGCGCTGGCGCAGGTCAACGACTTCCAGGCCAAGGCCGATACCGCCAGCACCTCCTACGAAAAGGGCGAGACCACGGACATCGCCGCAGTGATGCTGGCGCGCGAGCAGGCCTCGGTCGGCTTCCAGGCGACGCTTCAGGTCAGGAATAAACTCTTGTCCGCCTATAAGGACATCATGAGCATGCCGGTCTGACATGAGCGAAAACGCCCTCGCCACGGCGGCGCCCGCCGCCCCCCGCATCGCGATCCCGCAGAGCGGTCCCGCGCTGGAACGCGTCAGGACGTTCGCGCGCCAGCCCGCGGTCGCCAGGAGCCTGCCGCTGATCGGCATCCTCGCCGCGCTGGCGCTGGCCGCGCTGGCGTGGATCAGCTTCGCGTCCGGGCCGCAGCGCGATCTCTTCTCGGGGCTCGGCGATGCCGACAAGGCGGCGGTTGCCGATACGCTGAAGAGCGGTGGCATCCGCTATGCGCTGGATCGCGACAGCGGCGCGATCACCGTCAACGAAAGCGATTATTACCGCGCCAAGATGCTGCTTGCCCAGGCCGGCCTCCCGAAGAGCGCGCCCGATGGCGATGCGATGATCACCAGCCTGCCGATGGGCGCGAGCCGCGCGGTCGAGGGCGAGCGGTTGCGCGGCGCGCGCGAGATGGATCTGGCGCGGACGATCGAGGCGATCGATTCGGTCGAGACCGCCAAGGTGCACCTCGCGGTCGAGCAGCCGAGCGTTTTCGTTCGCGACGCCAGCCCGGCTTCGGCCTCGGTGATGCTGCGCCTGCGCCAGGGTCGCGCGCTTTCGGACGGACAGGTGCAGGCGATCGTCAACCTCGTCGCTTCCTCGGTGCCCGGCCTTTCGCCCGATCATGTCTCGGTCGTCGATCAGACGGGCCATCTGCTGTCGCGCAACGGCGGCGGTGACGCGGGCGCGGATCGCCAGGTCGAGCTCCAGCAGAAGATCGAGCAGCGCTATCAGGATCAGATCGCCAAGCTGCTGACGCCGCTGGTCGGTGCCGACGGCTTCACCAGCGAAGTCCACGCCGATCTCGATTTCGCCGAGGTGCAGGCGACGCGCGAAAGCTTCCCCAAGGATACGGCGGTCGTCCAGCGCGAACAGGGCGGCTGGGCCAATGACGCGCAGGGCCAGGCGCAGGCGGGCGGCATCCCCGGCGCGATCGCCAACCAGCCGCCGACGGCGCCGCAGGTGACGACCACGCCGACGCCGTCGCTGGCCCCCGGC
>NZ_CAHJXD010000287.1 GCF_903644055.1 Sphingomonas bacterium
GCGGAGCGCCGCGCGGCCGATGCGCTGCTGGTGCCGCCGCTCAAGACGATGCTCGGGCGGTTGCATCTGTCGCTCCAGGCCGAGCCGATCACGATGGCGACGCTGCCCGCGGACATCAAAGGCGATTGGGTGTCGCCACGGGGCGAGATCAGGCTCCAGGTCGTGCCCAAACCCGCCTTCGCCGACAATGAAGGGCTGGCGCGCTTCACCAGGGCGGTGCTGGCGGTGGCGCCCGACGCGACGGGGACGGCGGTCTCGACGCAAGGCGCGGCGCGGACGATCGGGGGGGCGTTCGTCGAGGCGGGGGTGCTGGCGCTGGCGATCGTCACGCTGCTGCTGTTCGCGGCGCTGAGGAGCGTCAGGGAGGTGGCGTTCACGCTGGCGCCGGTGGTGCTCTCGGGCTTCCTGACGCTCGGCACCTGCGTGCTGATCGGGCAGCCGATCAACTTCGCCAATATCATCGCCTTTCCTTTGCTGTTCGGGATCGGCGTGGCGTTCCACATCTATTTCGTGATGGCGTGGCGCGCGGGCGCGGACGGGCTGCTGCAATCGCCGCTGGCGCGCGCGATCTTCTTTTCGGCGCTGGCGACGGGGATGGCGTTCGGCAGCCTCTGGCTTTCGCACCATCCGGGGACGGCGAGCATGGGCAAGGTGCTGATGCTGTCGCTGGTCTGGACGCTCGTCTGCGCGCTGGTGTTCGAGCCGGCGCTGCTGGGGCCGCAGCGCAAGGCGCGGGGTTAGAGGCTGTCCTGTTGACGTTATACTCTCGTCACCCCGGACGTGATCCGGGGTCCCGCTGCCTGCCAAAGCTGAAGAAGAAGCGGGACCCCGGCTCAAGGCCGGGGTGACGTTTCGGCTTGAACAGGACGGCCTCCAGGGACAGCCGTCCGGGTGACGGTATAGGGGTCAGCTCCCGGCCTTGGCATCCACCTGCGCGAGGCGTTTCGCCACCGCACCCGCGCCGCCGGTCGCGGCGGTGCTCGCCAGATCGGAGCGCTGGACGGCGAGCTGGCTGACGCCGCCCGAGATGACGTCGACGATCGACCAGCCGGTGCCGGCGCGGTGGAGGCGGAAGTAGAGGATGTCGCTGCCGGAGCCGCTGATCGTCACCTTGACGATGCTGTCGGGCCCGCGCTGCTGGACGGCGGGATCGATCGTGAAGCGTTCGCCCGACCAGCTCTTGAAGTTGCGCGCGAGGCTGATCGCCGAGTGGCGGGTGAGTGCTGCGATCGCGGCGGCGCGATCGGCGGCGGGCGCGCTCGCCCAGCCCGGGCCGATCACCAAGGCGGCGATCGCGGGCATGTCGTAGCTCTGCGCGACGAGCGCCTGGAAGCGCGCGACGCGCGCGGGCATCGGCAGGCCGGATTTCATGATCGCCACCACCTTGTCGTCATAAGCGGCGATATGCGCGGCGGCGCCCGTCTCGGCGGCGGCAGGCGCGGCAAGCGCGGGACCGGCGAGCACGACGGCGGCGGCTAGCGGCATCCACGATTTCACATCTCTCTCCTCTTTTCCCGCACAGTCTAACGCATTTTCCATCCAAACGGGGGCTGAACGCGGACATGGCGACGTCTATCACCGGGTTCATATCGGTCAGCCGCGCTTAAGCCAGGCGGAGGCAAGCCCTTGCTGCGCGGCAGCAATAAGACCAAAGGGATGAGGAGTTTCGCGTTGGGAGGACCCGTGGCCAAGATCGTGCTCGCGCAGCCGCGCGGATTTTGCGCAGGCGTGATCCGGGCGATCGACATCGTCGATCAGGCGCTCGATCGCGTGGGCGCGCCCGTCTACGTCCGCCACGAAATCGTCCACAACCGCCACGTTGTCGAAAAATTGCGCGCCAAGGGCGCGGTGTTCGTCGAGGAGCTAAACGAGGTGCCGGCGGGCGAGGTCGCGGTGTTCAGCGCGCACGGCGTCTCCCGCGAGGTCGAGGCGGAGGCCAAGGCCGGCGAACTCCAGGTGCTCGATGCGACCTGCCCGCTCGTCCGCAAGGTGCATTTCCAGGGCCGCCGCTACATGAAGCAGGGGCGCAACCTCGTGATGATCGGCCATGCCGGGCATCCCGAGGTGGTCGGCACGCTAGGCCAGATCGACGGCAAGGTGTGGCTGGCGGGAACCGTCGCCGACGTCGCGGCGCTGCCGCTGCCCGCCGACGCGCCGATCGCCTATGTCACGCAGACGACGCTTTCGGTGGACGACACGCGCGAGATCATCGCGGCGCTGCAATCGCGCTTCCCCGACGTGATCGGCCCCGACGTGAAGGACATCTGCTACGCGACGCAGAACCGCCAGGAAGCGGTGCGCGACCTGTGCAGGGTTTCGGACATGATCCTCGTCGTCGGCGCGCCCAACAGCTCGAACAGCAACCGGCTGCGCGAGATCGGCGAGGAAGAGGGATTGCCGAGCTTCCTGATCGAGGACGCCTCGCAGCTCGATCCCGCCTGGCTCGAACAGGTCGAGGTGATCGGGCTGACCGCGGGCGCCTCGGCGCCCGAGGAGCTGGTGCAGGGCGTCGTCGACCGCATCCGCGCCTATCTGCCGGTGACCGTCGAGAAGCTCGACGGCATCGAAGAGAATATCGAATTCCGCCTGCCGCCGGAGCTCCGCAAGCTGGGGCAGCCGGCGCCGGCGCCAGTGGAAGGCTGATCTCATGCTCGCACCCGCCCCCTACATCGCGCGCATCGGCGCCTATATCGTCGGCCGGCACCTGCGCGGCGTGAAGCGCTATCCGCTGGTGATGATGCTGGAGCCGCTGTTTCGCTGCAACCTCGCCTGCAAGGGCTGCGGCAAGATCGATTATCCCGATTCGATCCTCAACCAGCGCCTGTCCTACGAGCAGTGCATGGCGGCGGTCGACGAATGCGGCACGCCGATCGTCTCGATCGCCGGCGGCGAGCCGCTGCTCCACCGCGACATGCCCCGGATCGTGCGCGGTTTCCTCGACCGCAAGAAATATGTCATCCTCTGCACCAACGCGCTGCTGCTCAAGAAGAAGATCGACGATTACAAGCCGCACAAGGGCTTCACCTGGTCGATCCACCTCGACGGCGATCTCGGCATGCACGATCAGGCGGTGAGCCAGGACGGCGTCTACGATATCGCGGTCGATGCGATCCGGCTGGCGAAATCGCGCGGCTTCAGCGTCTCGATCAACTGCACTTTGTTCAACGGCGCCGATCCCGCGCGTGTCGCGACCTTTCTCGATACGGTGAAGGCGCTGGGCGTCGACGGCATCACCGTATCGCCGGGCTACAGCTACGAGCGCGCGCCCGATCAGGACAGCTTCCTCAACCGCACGATGACCAAGCAATTGTTTCGCGGCATCCTCGCGCGCGGGCGCGGCGGCAAGGAATGGCCGTTCCGCCAATCGCGCGCCTTCCTCAATTTCCTCGCGGGCAACGAAGCCTATAAATGCACGCCCTGGGCGATGCCGGCGCGCACCGTGTTCGGCTGGCAGCGGCCCTGCTACCTGCTCGGCGAGGGCTATGTCGATACGTTCAGCGAGCTGATGGACGGAACCGACTGGGATCAATATGGCGTCGGCAATTACGAAAAGTGCCAGGATTGCATGGTCCATTGCGGCTTCGAGGGCAGCGCCGTGAAGGACATCGTCCGCCACCCGATCAAGGCCGTGATGCTGTCGTTGAAGGGCGTGCGTACCGAAGGCCCGATGGCCAAGGACATCCCGCTCGACAAGCAGCGCCGCGCGAAGGACGTGTTCAGCCTCAACGTCGATGCGCATCTTGGGCGGATGGAGAAGGCCGGCAACAAGGTCGACGGGCGCGTCGAGGTGCATTGAGGGGTTCGCATAGCTGCATATCTCGTCATGCCAGCGCAGGCTGGCATCTCATTCAGCAGGATGAGTTTAGATCGACCCACTCCTCCGCTCATCCTGAGTAGGGATCGAGCCTGTCGAGAGCCCGTATCGAAGGACAAGCCCGTACTTCGATACGAGCCCTCGATACGCTCCTGCGGAGCTACTCGGTCTCACCTCAGCAGGAGCGGGTAAGGCTAAAATCATCGGACTCTAGCTTCATGGCCTGAGACCCCAGCGTTCGCTGGGGTGACGGGAGGTTGTGGTTGGAAGAGTGAACTCAGGCAGGGAACGCCATCCGCGTGCCGAGCAATTTCGCGCCCGCCTTCAGCCCCCGGAAGCCTCGCGCGAAATTGGCCATCGTCCTGGCGACGTCGGCGGTCTGGCCGGGATGGACCGCGAGGCTCTTCAGCATCGCCAGCGTGTCGAGGCTGCCGTCGGGGCGCATGCAGACGGTGATCGCGGGGGGGAGGAGGTGGCCGGCCTCGTCGGAGACGATGCGGACGATCGCGAAGGGCAGGCGGTGCGCCCTGGCGACGGCCGCCGCGACGTGGCTTTCCATATCGACCGCGAGTGCTGCGTGGCAGCGGCCGAGATCGCGCTTTTCGGCGACGGTATCGATCATCCGGCCATCGGCGAAGAAGCCGCCGATCCGCGCGCCCGGCAGGCGGGCGGCGAGCGCGTGCGCCCAGCCGGGATCGCAACTCATGTCGACCGCGCCGCAGATCCGATCGCCGACGATCCAGTCGCCGATGCGCAGATCGTCGTGGAGCGCGCCGGTAAGGCCGTAGCTGACGATCCCAGCGACCCTGGGGGCGAGTGCGGTGAGATTGCGTTCGAGCGCCACGGCATCGCCCCCGCCGGCGACGGCGAGCACGCCTTCGGTGGGGAGCGTCCGGACTTCGCGATTGAAGCCGGTGGCGACAAGGACAAGCGGCGTCATATCCCCCATGTCACCGCCTTGGTGTTGCCGCGCTGGAGGTTGCGGTAGCGGGCGAGCGCCCAGAGCGGGAAGAATTTGGGATAGCCGTGGTAGCGGAGGTAGAAGACGCGGGGGAAGCCGCCGCCGGTATAGACCTCCTGCCCCCAGAGGCCGTCCGCGTCCTGGTGCGCGAGCAGCCATTGCACGCCGCGCGCGACGGCGGCGCTCTCAACCTCGCCCGCCGCCATCAGCCCGATCAGCGCCCAGGCGGTCTGCGAGGCGGAGGAGGGGGCGGGCGTGTGGCACTTGCGATCGAGCGCATAGCTTTCGCAATCCTCGCCCCAGCCGCCGTCGCCGTTCTGGATCTCTTCGAGCCAGGCGACCGCGCGGCGGATCATCGGCGCATCGGGCGCGACGCCCGCGGCATGGAGCGCCGACAGCGCCGACCAGGTGCCGTATATGTGGTTGACGCCCCAGCGGCCGAACCAGCTACCGTCGGCCTCCTGCTCCTTCGCTATGAAGGCGATGCCGCGATCGATCGCGGGCCGATCCTCGGGGCGCGCGAGCTGCGCGAGGAAGGAGACGCAGCGCGCGGCGACGTCCACGGTCGGCGGATCGAGCAGCGCGCCATGATCGGAGAAGGGGATGTTGTTGAGATAATGGTGGCTGTTGTCGATATCGAACGCGCCCCAGCCGCCGTCGGCGCTCTGCATGCCGAGCGTCCATTTGCGCGCGCGTTCGATGCGCTCGGCGAAGCGGCCCGGCGCGGCGCGGTCCATCGCCAGCGCGACCGCGGCGGTATCGTCGGTGTCCGGATAATGCGCGTTATTGTACTGGAAGGCCCAGCCGCCGGGGCGCAGGCCGGGGCGCTGCCAGCTCCAGTCGCCCGCGACATCCAGCACTTGGCGCGGCCCGAGCCAATCGAGCGCGGCGCCGGCGGCCTCCTCCTCGCCCGCCTCCAGCATCGCGTGCGCGGCAAGCGCGCTATCCCACACCGGCGAGACGCAGGGCTGGCAATAGACCTCGCCATCGGGGCGGCGGACGAGCAGATTTTCGAGCGCGCGCCACGCCACCGCGCGATCGGGATGATCGGCGGGGACGCCCAGCGCATCGAGCATCATCACGCAATTGGCCATCGCCGGATAGATCGCGCCGAGGCCATCCTCGCCGTTGAGCCGCTCGACCACGAAGGCGCGCGCCGCCTCGATCGCGCGGGCGCGGGTGGCCTTGGGCCAGCGGCCGCGCATCCGCTTCAATCCGCGATCGAGCAGGTTGAAGCCCAGCGCCCAGCCCCGGTGCGCATGCGCGCCGCGCGACGGCGGGCGGACGCCGGGGACGTAGAGCTCGTCGACCCGGATGCCGCGCGGGTTGCGCGCGACGGGCCGCAGCGCCGCCAGCACGAGCAGGGGGACGACGACGGTACGCGCCCAATAAGAGATTTTGGAGATGTGGATCGGGAAGCGGCGCGGGAGCAGCATGATCTCGACGGGGATTTCGGGAATGATCTCCCACGATCCCGCGTCGAACAGCGCGAGCTGCATCCGCGTGAAGACGTTGCTGACGGCGGCGCCGCCGCGCTTGAGGATTTCGGCGCGCGCGCGCGCCATGTGGGGCGCGTCGACATCGTCGCCGATCATCTTGAGCGCGTAATAAGCCTTGACCGTCGCCGAGATATCGAGCGGGCCATCGTGGAACAGCGGCCAGCCGCCATGATCCGCCTGGATGCGACGCAGGTAGCGACCGATCGCGGCCTCCAGTTCGAGATCGTCGGGCTCGCCGAGATAGTGGCGCAGCAGGACATATTCGGCGGGGATGGTGGCATCCGCCTCGAGCTCGAACACCCAATGGCCGTCGGGCTGCTGGAGGCGCTTGAGCGCGCGCGCGGCGCCGCCGACCGCCGCATCGATGCGGTCGATCGGAGCGGGATGAGCCGGAGCCTGATCTTCGGTGCGCAGCATCAACGTCCCTCGGCGATCGCGATCCCCGCAGCGCTTTCGCCCGAGCGGATCGCCCCTTCGATCGTGGCGGGCAAGCCAGTCTGCGTCCAATCGCCCGCCAGCAAGAGATTGGCAAGCGCGGTGCGCGCGGGCGGGCGGCGGCGATCCTGTTCGGGGGTGGCGGCGAAGGTCGCGCGGCGCTCGCGGACGATCTGCCAGGGGGGGAGCGGATCGGCGAGGCCGAGCACGGCGGCGACATCGGTCCAGAGGCGCGCGGCGAGCGTCTCGCGATCCTCGTCGCACAGCGCGTCGGCGGCGCTGACCGTCACCGAGAGGCGATCGGGGAAGGCGAAGATCCAGTGCGCGGTGCCGCCGACCACGCCGGTGAGCAGCGGCGCGCCGGGCGGCGGCGCCAGCAGGAAGTGCGCGTTGACGATCGCATGGTGCCGATCGGGAACGGTGAGCGTGGGGAGCAGCTCGGCGGCGGCCCAGGCGGGGACGGCGAGGATCACCGGCTCGTGCGCGGCGACGGCATCGGTGGCGTCGGCGAAGGCGAGCGCGGTGGCGCGGCCGCCCGCCTCCTCTAAGCCGCGCAGGCGACGGCCGAAGCGGAGTTCGGCGCCATGCGCTTCGAGCCAGGCGAGCGCGGGATCGACGAAGGCGGCGGAGAGCGTGGGATGCGCGACCAAAGGGCGGCAGGCCTGCCCGCCTCTCGCGAGCGTGCCGGTGACGATCGCCCCGCCGAGCTTCGCCGAGGCGCCGGCGGCGGGCGTGTTGAGCGCGGAGACGAAGAAGGGATCGAGCAGACGCGCCCAGAGCGCGCCGCCGACTGCGAGGCGATCGGCGAGGCGTTCGTCGGGCCCGGCGGCGCCGAGGCGGGCGAGCGGCAGATAATCGCGGACGCGCGTGCCGGGGACGCGGCGGCGCGGGGCGGCGATCCACCACGGGATCGGGCCCGAATTGGGGCGGACCTGCCAGCGGGCGCCGTCACCGAGATCGGCGAAATCGAAGCGCGCGTCCGTGGGGCCGGCCAGCCGGTCGCCGGCGCCGATCCGCGCGAGATAGGCGGCGACGCGGGCGTTGCCGGAGAGGACGAGGTGGTTGCCGTTGTCGATCGTGCAGCCGAGCTTGGGATCGCGGTACGAGCGGCAGCGGCCCCCCGCGTGCGGCGCGGCCTCCGACAGGCGGACCCTGTAGCCCGCCTCGGCGAGCGTCATCGCGGCGCTGAGCCCCGCCAGCCCCGCGCCCACGACATGCGCGCGTCTCACAGGCCGAGCTTGAGCCTGAGCAGCGTGAAGAACAATGCGAGGCGATTGTGGCGGACGCGCTTGCGCGGGCTCGCCCAGCCCGCGTGGCGCATGCGGCGGAGCAGCTCGGCATAGGCCGCCGCCATCAGCCGTGGCGCGATGAGGTGGCCGCGCGGGCGGGCGCGGAGGATCGCCTTGGCCTCGGCATAATGGGCGTCGGCCTCCGCGGCGACCGCGCGGCACACGCGATCGATGCGCGGATCGGCGATGACGCGCGCGATATCGCCGATCGGGACGCCCGCGCGGTCGATCGCCTCGCGCGGCAGATAGAGCCGGCCGATCGCGGCATCCTCGTCGATGTCGCGCAGGATGTTGGTGAGCTGGAGCGCGCGGCCGAGATGGTGCGCCAGCGCCTTGCCGGGGGCGGCGTCCATCCCGAACACGCGCACCGACAGCCGCCCCACCGCCGAGGCGACTCGATCGCAATAGAGATCGAGCTCGGCGTGCGGCGGCCAGCGGAAATCGCGGTCGACATCCATTTGCATGCCATCGATCACCGCCTCGAAATCGGCGCGCGCGAGGGCGAAGCGCTGGACGGCGGGCTTGAGGAATGCCGCCTGCCCGCCGGGCCCGCCCGCGTAGAGATCGTCGAGGTCGCGGCGCCACGCGTCGAGCGCTTGCGCGCGATCGATGCGCTCGCCTTGCATATCGTCGGCGATATCGTCGACCGCGCGGCAGAAGGCATAGATGCCGTACATCGCCTCGCGCTCGGGCTTGGGCAGCACGCGCATGCCGGCGTAGAAGCTGCTCTTGGCGGCGGGCGGCGCCTCGGTGGCTTCGGCGGTCATCGGCGGAGCAGCCGCTTGAGCGCGGCGGTGGCGGCGATCGCCAGCATCTCGGGCTTGCCGTGGTGGACGCGCTCGCGGAGCGGATCGCGCGTCCTGAGGCGCCGCGCGAGGCTGACCGCCAGCGCCTGGATCACCGCGACCTCCATCGCGAGGCGGATATCGCGGATGCCGCGCGCGAAGCCCGCCGATCGGCGGAGCAGCCCCTCGGCGCGAGTCGCGGCATCGACGATCGCGACGCGCAGGCCGGGGGTGGCATGGTCTCGCCCGAGGTCTTCGGTGGCGGCGCCGTGGGCGCGGAGCAGCTCCTGCGGCAGATAGACGCGGTCGATCGCGCGATAATCCTTCGCGCAATCCTGGAGGTGGTTGATGATCTGGAGCGCGGCGCACAGCGCATCGGACGCGGGCCACAGGGCGCGATCCTCGCCATGCACGTCGAGCACGTAGCGCCCGACGGGCGCCGCCGAATAGCGGCAATAATCGAGTAGATCGTCCCAGCTTTCATAGCGGTCGATCGTGACGTCGCGCGTGAAGGCTTCGAGCAGATCGAGCGCGTGGGCGCGATCGATGCCGTGCGCCGCCTGCGTCTCGCGCAGCGCCAGCGCCGCGGCGTCGGCGTCGCTGCTCCCGAGGATCGTGTCGCGCATCGCACCCAGCCACGCGAGCTTTTCGGCGGGCGGCGCGCCCGGATGATCGGCGACATCATCGGCGCCGCGCGCGAAGCGGTAGAAGGCCATGATCGCCCCGCGATGCGCCGCCGCCACGAGCACCGATGCGACGGGGAAATTCTCGTTCCTGTGCCCCTTGCCCGAGGCGAGGGGCGCGTCGGCGGCGAGCGTCGCGGTCATGGCTGCACCCTCATGCCGGGCACCGTACCGCCAAGCGCGGGCAGCGAACAGCCATGTCGAGGGGAAGTAACCGCGATCATCCGAGCAGGCCCCGCGCGCGCGACCAGGCGAGCGCATCGGCGATGCCCTGCTGCCACGGGCGGTGACGATAGCCGAGCTCGGCCTCGGCGCGCGCGCTGGAGAAATACATGTGGGTGCGCGCCATCCGCAGCGTATCGAGCGTGAGCAGCGGCGGGCGCCCGCTGAGCCGCGCGATACCCTCCATCGCCAGCGCGACGGGGAAGAGCGGGGCGATCGGCAGGCTCCAGCGCGGCGGCCTGCGGCCGATCTGGCGCGCGATCTCGGCGAGCATCTCGCCCAGCGGCACATCGCCGCCGCCGAGGATGTAGCGCCTGCCGATCCGTCCCTTCTCGAACGCCAACACATGCCCTCGCGCGACATCGTCGACATGCGCGAGGTTGAGCCCGGTATCGACATAAGCGGGGATCCTGCCGCGCGCCGCATCGACGATGATCCGCCCGGTCGGCGTCGGCTTGACGTCGCGCGGGCCGATCGGGGTCGAGGGATTGACGATCACCGCCGGCAGGCCCTGCTCGGCGATCATCTGTTCGACCAGCCGCTCGGCGACGGTCTTGCTGCGCTTGTAGGCGCCGATCGCGCTTTCGGGGGTGGCGGGGCGGTCCTCGTCGGCGGGGCGCGCGGGGTCGGGCTTCAGCGTCGCGACGCTGGAGGTGTAGACGATGCGCTTGACGCCGGTCGCCAGCGCGGCCGCCATGATCGCCCGCGTGCCCGCCGCATTGTTGCGGACGATTTCCTCCGGATCGGGCGCCCACAGCCGATAGTCGGCGGCGACATGGGCGAGCGCGTCGGCACCGCCGAGCGCGGAGACCAGCGATGCCTCGTCGTCGAGATCGCCGGTGACGATTTCGCCGGGAAAATCGGCGAGGTTGGTGCGATCGCTGGCCGCGCGCGCCATCCCGCGCACATGATAGCCCGCGTCGGCGAAGGCGCGCGCAACCCCCGAGCCGACGAAGCCGGTCACTCCGGTCACCAGGATCGTCCGCCCACGCGCCATCCCGCCTGCCCCTAAGCGGCGGCGGCGGGGTTGAGAAGGGCGCGCGCGGCGAGCCGAGCCGGGGTGCGGCCGATCCTCCCCTGTGAGGGGAGGTGGCAGGCGAAGCCTGACGGAGGGGTGTCGCCCTCTGGATAGCGCGACACCCCACCACCACCGCCTGCGGCGGCGGTCCCCCTCCCCCGCCGGGGGAGGAACCGTGCGGGCTGACCTTGGCGGCGATCGGGGCTAAGGCGCGCGCGGTGGCAACGATCCTGGCCTGGCTGTTGTGCGCGCTCGCGATCGGCGGGATCGGCGCGAACCTGCACAGTGCGTTGGGGGTGGCACGCCTGGCGCGGCGGCGGCAGGCGCCGGGGGCGGCGGTGGCGGTGAGCCTGCTCAAGCCGTTGCATGGCGCGGTGCCGGGGTTGGCGGAAAAACTCGCGGGGTTCCTCGATCAGGAGTGGGAGGCGCCGATCCAGATGGTGTGCGGCCTCCAGCGGGAGGACGATCCGGCGCGGCAGGTGCTTGCCGGGCTTCGCCGTTCCCATCCCCTCCTCCGTCATTCCCGCTTACGCGGGGATGACGAGAAGAGAGAGATGCGCGAGCTCGTCGAGATCGTCGACCCGAAGTCGCACGGCGCGAATGCCAAGATCGCCAACCTCATCAACATGCTGCCCGCCGCGCGGCACGACCTGATCGTGCTGAGCGACGACGATATGGCGGTGCCGCGCGAGTATCTCGCGGGGCTCGGCGGCGCGCTTGCGGAGCCGGGGGTGGGTGCGGCGACCTGCTTCTATCGCGGGCGGGGCGCGACCGGAGGCTGGTCGCAATTCGCGGCGGCGGCGACGAGCTATCACTTCCTGCCCTCGGTGGTGCTCAGCCAAACGCTCGGCTTCGCGCATCCCTGCATGGGATCGACGATCGCGCTGCGCAGCGAAACGCTCGAGGCGATCGGCGGCTTCGCGCGCTTCGCCGACGTCCTCGCCGACGATTACGAGATCGGCCGCGCGGTGCGCGGGTTGGGGCTGAAGGTGGTGCTGCCGCCGATGCTGCTGGTCCATGACTTCCCGGAGGCGAGCCTGCGCGCGCTCTGGCGGCACGAGTTGCGCTGGAGCGTGACGCTACGCGCGGTCGATCCGCTCGGCAATGCGGGCATGGTCTTCACCTATCCGCTGCCGTTCGCGCTGGCGCTCCTCCCGCTGATGCCGCGCCTCGGGGCGGTGCTGGTGTGCGCCACGCTCGCGGCGCGCCTTCTGCTCAAGCGCGCGGTCGATGGCTGGGCGGGGGCCTCGACCTGTCCTTTCTGGATGCTGCCGTTCCGCGATATTCTCTCACTGGCGCTCTACCTGAGGGCGTTCGTCGCGCGATCGGTTGATTGGCGGGGGCAACAGCTTGTAATGGCGGGCAAGGGCCGCGTCATGGCCCAAGCGGAGTCACCGTCCCGATGATGCGTTCCCTCTTCCTCCAGGCGCCCTCGTTCGACGGCTATGACGGCGGCGCCGGCGCGCGCTACCAGATGAAGCGCGAGGTCCGCAGCTTCTGGTATCCGACCTGGCTCGCGCAGCCCGCGGCGATGGTGCCGGGATCGCGGCTGATCGACGCGCCCGCGCACGACCAGAGCTGGGACGACATCAAGCATGAGGTCGACGGCAAGGAGCTCGTCATCCTCCACACCTCGACCCCCAGCTTCCGGCAGGACCTGCACACCGCGGAGCTGATCCGGGCGCGCAATCCGGGCGCGCTGATCGGCCTGATCGGCGCCAAGGTCGCGGTCGAGCCCGAGGTGGCGCTCCGGCGCTCGGCGGCGGTGGATTTCGTCTGCCGCAACGAATTCGACTTCACCGTCAAGGAGGTCGCCGAGGGCGTGCCGCTGGCCGAGGTCAAGGGCATCACCTGGCGCGATCCGGCGGGCGAGATCGTCCACAATCCCGATCGCGCGATGCTGGAGAATATGGACGATCTGCCGATGGTCTCGCCGATCTACAAGCGCGACCTGACGATCGAGAGATATTTCGGCGGCTATCTCAAGCACCCCTATGTCAGCTTCTACACGGGGCGCGGCTGCAAGAGCCGCTGCACCTTCTGCCTGTGGCCGCAGACCGTGGGCGGGCACAATTATCGCACGCGCTCGATCGCCAACGTCGTCGAGGAAGTGCAATATGTGCTGCGCGAAATCCCGCAGACCAAGGAGATCTTCTTCGACGACGATACGCTGACCGACAATGCCCCGCGCGTCGAGGAACTGGCGCGCGCGCTGGGCGCGATCGGCTTCGGCAAGCCGGGCTTTCCGATGAGCTGGTCGTGCAACGCCAAGGCCAACGTGCCGCGCAAGACGCTGGAGGTGATGAAGGCCAACGGCTGCCGCCTGCTGCTCGTCGGCTACGAGAGCGGCAACCAGAAGATATTGCACAATATCAAGAAGGGCCTGCTGGTCGAGGTCGCCAAGCGCTTCTCGAAGGATTGCCGCGAACTCGGCATCGTCGTCCACGGCACCTTCATCCTCGGCCTGCCCGGCGAGACGCTGGAGACGATCGAGGAGACGATCGCCTTTGCCAAGGAGGTCAATCCGCACACGCTCCAGGTGAGCCTCGCCGCGCCCTATCCGGGGACGTTCCTCTACAAGCAGGCGGTGGAGAATGACTGGTTCGACGGCGGCGATCACCTGCTGACCGAGGGCGGCACCCAGATCGCCCAGTTGAGCTATCCGCACCTGCCCGCGAGCGTGATCTTCGACAAGGTCGAGGAATTCTACAAGCGCTTCTACTTCCGCCCTTCGAAGATGGCCGCGATCCTCGGCGAGATGTTCCGCGACTGGGACATGATGAAGCGCCGCCTGCGCGAGGGGGTGGAGTTCTTCAGCTTCCTCAGGAACCGGAAGCAGGCGGCGGCTTAGGTGCGCGTGGTTCCTCCCCGGCACGGGGAGGGGGACCATCCGCAGGATGGTGGAGGGGGCCCTCTACCGGCGTTGCGCCTGATCGATAGCCCCCTCCACCCCTCGCTGCGCGAGCGGTCCCCCTCCCCGTGCCGGGGAGGAATGTAATGCGGCGGCTCATCGTCACCGCCGACGATTTCGGCGCGGCGGTCGCGGTCAACGAGGCGGTCGAGCAAGCGCATCGCTCGGGCATCCTCACCGCCGCGAGCCTGATGGTGGCGGGCGCGGGCGCGGCGGACGCGGTGGCGCGCGCCAAGGCGATGCCGTCGCTGGGCGTCGGCCTGCATGTCGTGCTGGTCGGGGGGCGGCCGATGCTGCCGCCGCGCGTCATCCCCGATCTGGTCGACGGCGACGGCGCGTTCCGCACCGACATGGCGTGGCTGGCGGTGGAGATCTTCTTCCGCCCCTCGGTGCGCGCACAGGTCCGCGCCGAGATCGCCGCGCAGTTCGAGGCGTTCGCCGCGACCGGGCTGCCGCTCGATCACGTCAACGCGCACAAGCATTTCCACCTCCACCCGACGATCGCCGCGCTGATCCTCGAGATCGGCGAGGGCCACGGGTTGCGCGGCGCGCGCGCGCCGATCGAGCCGCGCGAAATCCTCGACGCGATCGAGCCGACGCCGGCCACGCTCGCGGACCGGATCGCCGCACCTTATGCGCGATCGGTGGGGCGGCGGTTCCGGCGGGCGGGGCTGACGGCGCCCGATCGGGTGTTCGG
>NZ_CAHJXD010000288.1 GCF_903644055.1 Sphingomonas bacterium
GTCTCGCAACCGCTCGGAATCACATCGGAACCCGGTCGTCCACCATTACGCTACCGTTCCGACACAGCCTCTTAGAGGATTGTTGCAGCAGATCGTGAAGATTTGCGCATCTGCCTCAAGATTGAGGACGGATCGTCACTATCCATCTTCTCGGAGCTTGGGCCTTACGAGAGCGGCATAGTCTGGGAAGCGGATCGTAAAGATTGGATCGTCTTTTAAGGCAGCTTTCGCTGGTGCCGCCCCAGAAGCAGTCATTCCGCTAACCACCAATCTTAGACAAAATCTTGCACCCTCTTCCGTTACCAATCGCAATCATTATAACATCCGTATGAACATGCCCCTCAAGATCGTGAAGATCGGCAATTCCGCCGGCGTGGTCCTGCCCAAAGAGATGCTCTTGCATCTCGATGTCGCCGTAGGCGAGACGCTCTCGGTCACCAAGACCCCGATGGGTATCGAATTGCGCGCGCCCATGACGGATTTCGATGCGCAGATCGCCGCCGCCCGCGAGGTCATGGCGCGGCGCAAGCGGGCGTTGCGCGAACTCGCGAAGTAAAAGCCGTGGACCATGATTGGATCTGGATCACGGCCGATGTCGCGCGCGCCATCCATGGCGAACAGCTTGCCCAGCACGGCGGCCCCGCCGGGGTGCGCGACCAGGGCGGATTGGAAAGCGCGATGGCGCGCGGGCCCAATCTTGCCGCCTATGGCACGCCCGATGCCGCGGAGCTTGCCGCCGCTTATGCGTTCGGCATCGCGCGCAACCACCCGTTCGTCGACGGCAACAAAAGATCGGCGGCGGTGGTCAGCGAAACCTTCCTGATGCTCAACGGCAACCGCCTCGATGCGAGCGACGCGGAACTGGTCGTCGCGTTCCAGCAGCTCGCGGCAGGCGAACTCGGCGAAGCGGAGCTGGCGGCCTGGTTTCGGGAGCACATGAAAGAGCCGGAGCGCTAAGCTACCTGCGATCACCTTGCCGCCGATCGCCCCCGCCGTATATCCGCGTCAATCCCATGGAGGCGACGTTGGGCGCTCACGAGACGAGGACCTTCAAGAGCGGCAACAGCGAAGCGGTGCGCCTTCCCAAAGGCATGGGATTCGGGATCGGCACTGATCTTTGCGTGGAGCGAGACGGAATCGGATCGTGCTGACTCCGGTCGCCGACCCCGCTGAAGAAAGACGCAAGCTGCTGGAACTGCTGGCCGCGCTTGCCGCGATCGGTCGGCCCGACGACGGCATCGAGTCACGACCCGATTCGAGGCTCCGGAACGGCTGGGTCTCTGACGTAGTGCCCCTGCTGATCGATACCGACATCGCGATCCATCTTCGCAATGGTGATCCCGGGGTTGCCGCCGCTCAAGCCGCCCGCAGCGTTCCCAGCGGCAGGTCGATTGTCTCCAGCGTGCCGATATCCAGCCGAGCGGCGTGATCGATGTCGAGGCCGACGACCTCGCCCGCGCTGCCGAAATCGGCGTTGATGCCTTCCGCGATCTCGCGCGTCTCGACGGAGGCCCCAGCCTTCAACTCGATGTAGAGACTATCAGTCTCGGGATAATAATGCAGCTTCATGGCTCGTCCCTGCGAAAGCCGCGATCGAGGAAGGCGTTATGCAGTGTCTCGCCATCCTCCAGCGTCACGACGCGCAACATGCGTGGTTCGGCCTCGCCTGGCAAGCGAACCTCGCCCCAGAAGCGCACACGCCCATCTTTCTGAGCTTCCCGCCGCACCGGTGCAGCGATCATGGCGCGGCACATGCCTTCCGTCAGATAGGTGCGCTTTCTCAACACCTGTTCCTCGAAGTAGCGCGTGCACGCCATCGGTCCGCTTCACTCCTCCCCCATCCGGAGCGCGGCGATGAACGCCTCCTGCGGAATGCTCACCGAGCCATATTCCCGCATCCTTTTCTTCCCCTCCTTCTGCTTGTCGAGCAGCTTCTTCTTGCGGCTGATGTCGCCGCCATAGCATTTCGCCGTCACGTCCTTGCGCATCGCGGCGATCGTCTCGCGCGCGATCACCTTGCCGCCGATCGCCGCCTGGATGGGGATCTTGAACAGGTGGCGCGGGATCAGGTCCTTCAGCCGCTCGCACATCCCCCTGCCCCGGCTCTCCGCCGTGCCGCGATGGACGATCATGCTCAGCGCATCCACGGGCTCGGCGTTGACCATGATGCTCATCTTGACGAGGTCGCCCTCGCGATAGCCGATCTGGTGATAGTCGAAGCTCGCATAGCCCCGGCTGATGCTCTTCAGCCGGTCGTAGAAATCGAACACCACCTCGTTGAGCGGCAGCTCGTACGTCACCTGCGCGCGCCCGCCGACATAGGTCAGGTTCTTCTGCACCCCGCGCCGGTCCTGGCAGAGCTTGAGGATCGAGCCGAGATATTCGTCGGGGCAGTAGATCGTCGCCTCGATCCACGGCTCCTCGATCGCGGCGATGCGGCTGGGGTCGGGCATGTCGGCGGGATTGTGCAGCTCGATCTCGCCGCGATCATGCGCGAGCAGGATCCTGTAGACCACCGAGGGCGCGGTGGTGATGAGGTCGAGATCATACTCGCGCGTCAGCCGCTCCTGGATGATCTCGAGGTGGAGCAGCCCCAGGAAGCCGCAGCGGAAGCCGAACCCCAGCGCCGCCGAGCTCTCCATCTCGAAGGTGAAGCTCGCATCGTTGAGCCGCAGCCGCGCGATGCTCTCGCGCAGCTTGTCGAACTCCGCGGCGTCGACCGGGAACAGCCCGCAGAACACCACCGGCTGGACGAGCTTGAACCCCGGCAGCGGCTCGGCGGCGGGCTTCTTCGCGTCGGTGATCGTGTCGCCCACCGCGGTCTGCGCGACCTCCTTGATCTGCGCGGTGATGAAGCCGATCTCGCCGGGCCCGAGCTCGGTGAGCTGCTCGATCTTGGGGCGGAAGCAGCCGACGCGGTCGACGAGGTGGGTCGTGCCGCCCGCCATGAAGGCGATCTGCGCGCCCTTGCGCAGCACGCCCGCCATCACGCGGACGAGGATGACGACGCCGAGATAAGGATCGTACCAGCTATCGACGAGCATCGCCTTCAGCGGCGCGTCGGCGTCGCCCTTGGGGGCGGGGATGCGCGCGACGATCGCGTCGAGGATCTCGTCGATGCCGATCCCCGTCTTGGCGCTGGCGAGGATCGCGTCGGAGGCATCGAGCCCGATCACCTCCTCGATCTCGGCGCGCACTTTCTCGGGCTCGGCGGCGGGCAGATCGATCTTGTTGATGACGGGCACGATCTCATGGTCATGCTCGATCGACTGGTAGACGTTGGCGAGCGTCTGCGCCTCTACCCCCTGCGCCGCGTCCACCACCAGCAGCGCGCCCTCGCACGCCGCCAGGCTGCGGCTGACCTCATAGGCGAAGTCGACGTGGCCGGGCGTGTCCATCAGGTTGAGGACGTGGCCCTTCCAGTCGAGGCGCACCGTCTGCGCCTTGATCGTGATCCCGCGCTCTTTCTCGATGTCCATGTTATCAAGCACTTGCGCGCTCATCTCGCGCTCCGTCAGCCCGCCGGTGCGCTGAATCAGGCGGTCGGCCAGCGTCGACTTGCCATGGTCGATATGCGCGATGATGCTGAAGTTGCGGATCGTGTCGAGCGGCGTCATCCCCGCCGCCTAGCAGCGCATCGCCGCGAAGCGAAGAGCATCGCCCGCGCACGACCTATCCACAGCCATTTCGCCGCTGTCACAAAAGAGTCGCCGAAGAGTCGCTCGTCTGAAAGACAAGCCCACTAGCGGAACCCCCGACGTCGCCGTCCGAACGGCGATACCGAAGGGGACCGCACCGATGACTTCCAAGGCCTCGGCGATTTCGATCGCCGCCCTCGCCCTCGCGCTCGCCGCGCAGGCTCACGCCGCCGATCCGGTCGCCGCTCCTGCCGCCGATGCCGCCGCCGCGCCGGCTGAGGAGACGACCATTCAGGAGATCGTCGTCACCGCGACCAAGCGCGAGACCAATCTCCAGCGGACCCCGATCTCGATGAGCGTCGTCAACGAGCAGGTCATCAAGGATCGCCATATCCAGAGCCTTTATGACTTGGCCGACGGCGGCGTCCCTTCCCTTCGCGTGGCCACCTTCGAAGCCCGCCAGAGCGCGCTGACGATCGGCATTCGCGGCATCGTGCCGCTCGACGCCAACCAGCCCGCCCGCGAGCAGGGCGTCGGCATCTATGTCGATGGCGTCTATCTCGCCCGCCAGCACGGCCTTAATGCCGCGCTGTTCGATATCCAGCGCATCGAAGTGTTGAAGGGTCCGCAGGGCACTTTGTTCGGCCGCAATTCCGAAGGCGGCGCGCTCTCGATCATCTCGAAGACGCCCTCGGGCAAGTTCGGCGGCTCGGTCAACGCCGGCTACGGCAATTACGGCGCCTATACGATCGGCGCGCACCTCGATCTGCCGGAATTTCACAACTTCAGCATCAAGCTCGACGGCATCAAGCAGTATCAGGGCGCGACCACTAAGGATCCGCTGCCCGGCTCGACCGGCTGGAATTATTACGATCGCCAAGGCTTCCGTGGCGCCGTTCGCTGGCAGCCATCGAGCGACATCACCAACGACTTCTCGGTCGACGTCGCGCAGGACAAGAATACTCCGTTCTACAGCCAGCTGCTGAGCTACAACCCGAACGGCTGCTCCAATGGCCCGGTGACCGCCGGCAGCACGTGCGTGCTGCCAAGCGTCAATTACACGTCGCTGACCGGCGGTCCGGTCAAGCCGCTGCTGCCGGGTGTCGTCGTCAACGGGACCAGCCGCATGAGCACGGCCGACATCGGCGTTCCGCAGCAGCCCAGTGTCGACAAGAGCCACGGCTTCACCAACAATTTCAAGTGGAAGCTAGCGCCCGAGATCGAGCTTCGCTCGATTACCGCCTGGCGCGGCGTGGACATGGCGCAGTGGGATAACAGCGGCGGCGCTCATCGCCCACCACTCGTCACCCTGACCGCCGCCTGTACCGCCGCTGCGCCCTGCCCGTTCAGCAGGTACAGCCTCGCCGATCTGCGCCAGCGTCAGTTCAGCCAGGAATTCCAGGCCGTCGGCTCGATCGGTCGCATCGATTATGTCGCGGGCCTGTTCTATTTCAACGAGCATGTCAGCGACGATGCCGCGACGCCGAGCTCGGTCGGCGCGGTCGCGGTCCTCAACGGCGCCGGCGCGGTGACCGGCGCGAACTATGTCACCATCCCCTTCTGCACGGGCAACACGCCGCTCTTCATCGGCAAGGCGGTCAATGGCTGCTCGATCGACCGCGCATCCGCCGTCCGGTCCAGAAGCTATGCGGCCTACGGCCAGGCAACCTGGAACGCGACCGACGCGCTGCACATCACCGTCGGCGGGCGCTATACGAAGGACAAGAAGGAGGGCGTTCTGACCTTCTTCAACAATCTGAACTACGCGACGGCCACGCCCGCGCAGCTTGCCGCCAACGGCTACCAGCCGCTGGACAAGACCTGGAATCGCTTCAATCCAATGGCGACGATCGCTTATGATCTGACCAACAGCGTTCACGTCTACGCTAAATATTCGACCGGCTATCGCGCTGGCGGCGCCAGTTCGCGTACCCCCAACTATCTGCCCTTCGATCCCGAGGATCTGAAGTCGTATGAAATCGGCCTGAAGAGCGACTTCTGGGATCACCGCGCGCGCTTCAACCTCGCGGGCTACATCATGGACCGCAAGAACAGCCAGGAAGACCTGAGCTTCATCACCTTCGCCAACGGCAGCAGCGTCAACGTGCTTCGCGCCATCAATGCGCCGGGCGTTACCAAGATCCGCGGTATCGAGGCGGATCTGACGGTGGCGCCGGTCACCGGCCTGACGCTGAACCTGTCCTATGCATATACCTACACGCGTATACCGCTGGTACCGGTCAGCTTCACGGTCGGCGCCGCCACGTCCACGGTGTTGCAGCAATTCTACATCCCGTTCACCCCGCGCAACGCGGCGAGCGGCTCGATCGATTATTCGCTGCCGGTCGGGGGTTCGGACACCAAGGTGAAATTCCACGTCGACGGCAACTACTCACAGGCGACCCAGGCCTTCGACCAGTTCGCGACGAAGGCGGGCGCGTCTTTCATCGTCAACGGGCGACTGTCGCTGGCCGACATCGGCATGTCGAACGCGGGTCAGAAGCTGACCATCGGCGTCTGGGTGCGCAACATGTTCGACAAGCAGTATATCTTCCGCGAGGACCCGTCGAACAGCCTGCCGGGCGCTCCGACCACCAGCCTCACCGCTGGCCCGATCGGCAACGTCCTGGGCGATTACGGCAACTTCAATGCGCCGCGCACCTTCGGCGTGGAAGCCGCCGTCAACTTCTGATCATCCCCTCCTCAGCGCCGCGCTCCCCGGTGGAGCGCGGCGTTTTTTTCGGCAACATGGAGGAGATCGGGCAGCGTTCCCGATCGATTTCAGAGGCCGGCGGCCTTAATCGCTTCCAAAGAACGATCGAACCGTTCCTCGGCCGGCCCGCCGATCAGCACATAGGGCAATCCGCGTCTGTCCAGTTGCGCGCGTGAGCATTCGAGGAAGCGGCGCCGGCGCGCCTCGTCGCCGAAAAAGCGGGTGCCGTCGTCCACCCACGGCATGTCGATATCGAGCAACAGATAGAGGTCGGCGGTTTCGGTGAAGCGATCGAGCCAGGGATCGGACCGCTCGAACAATATATCGGCCCAGGCGGCGGTCATCAGCGGATCGGTGTCGAGGATGAGGCGGCCGTTGCACTGCCGCTTGGCCGCCCGCGTCATCGCGGCATGCGTCCGTGCGATCGCGACCAGATCGGCCATCGTCAGCGCAAGTCCGAAAGTCTCGCAATAGGTCCGGCCATATTCGGGCAGCCATAACGTATCGAAATGCGCGGCGAGCGCGGGCGCCAGCGTCGACTTGCCCGTACTTTCCGGCCCGTGCAGGCAGATCGTGCGCGCATAGTGCTCGCGCACGGGCGGCGGCACGAAGCGCCAGTTGCCGATCGGATCGGCGCGAACCTGCGCGCTGGTGATCGGGACTGTCTGATAATAAGGATCGATCTGGACGTAGCGCGCGCCCAGCGCGGTGGCGAGCGCCAGCGTCTCGCCATCGCCCGCGAAGACGAGATCGATCGGCTTCGGCAATATCGCCGCCAGCCGCTCGGAATAGGCGCCGCCGGCCTCCGCAACGATCCCGTCGATCGGAAAGACCTCCGCTTTCGGGAACAGCTCCGCGATCCACGCCTTGCGGCGCGCGAACGGGATCGGTTCGTCCTGGGCGACGATCACAAGCAGTATCAGCTCGTCCACCATCGCCTGCGCGGTCTCGACGAGCAGGACATGGCCGGCATGCGGCGGCGCGAAATTGCCGACGATCAACCCCGTCGTCACGCCGGCTTCTCCGCCCGCAGCGTCCGCCGCCACGCGATCCACCCCCAGGCCGACATCCCGAGCATCACCACGTAGAGCGCGGCGGTGGGCAGCAGGCCGCGGGCGATATAGAGCCCGATCGCGATCGCATCGACGAGGATCCAGAGCGGCCAATTTTCGATCAGCCGCAGCGATAGCATGATCTGCGCGATCACGCTGATTATTGCATTGGCCGCGTCGAGATAGGGAAAGGCGGCGTCGGTCCAACGCGCCATCGCGCCGCCCCATGCCGCAATTAACGCGAGCCCAGCTACCGCCCAGGCCAGCCGCCCGATGGCGGTAAGGCGTTCGATCCTTACCTCGCCGCTCTCCGCCTGCGATCGCCGCCAATTCCACAGCCCGTAAAGCTGAACCGCGAAGAATATGATCTGGAGCAGCGCATCGCTGTAGAGCCGCGCGTGAAAGAAGACCGGCGCGTAAAGCGCGACCATCGCGAGCCCGAAAGCATAGTTCCAGACGCTGCGGCGGACGAGCAGCAGGATATTGAGTACGCCCAGCAGCGCGGCGACGATCTCAAGCGGCTTCACAGGCGCCCGCTAACCGATCGTCATGCGTCATGCCAGCGATCCCGAACGTTTTCCGCCACCCTGCCGCTTTCGAAACGACGGGGGTTGCGGTCTCCAATACCCCCCGCTAAGCGCCGCCACTTGGCTAGTACCGGACCCGCGAGAGCGGCGCGCCGGCTCCGTCGGGGAGTAGCTCAGCCTGGTAGAGCACTGTCTTCGGGAGGCAGGGGCCGGAGGTTCGAATCCTCTCTCCCCGACCA
>NZ_CAHJXD010000289.1 GCF_903644055.1 Sphingomonas bacterium
ATCCTGGTCGGCGCCGGCGCGGGCGCGGCGGTCGGCGCGGCGTTCGGGGCGCCGCTGACGGGTGCCTTCTACGCGTTCGAGATCGTCATCGGCGCCTATACGCCCGTCGCGATCGCGCCGGTGCTGGCGGCTTCGCTCGCGGCGGCGGTGGTCGTCCGCGCGTCGGGCGCGCCCGCCTATCTGATCGCGTTGCCCACCGCCGAAGCGATCCTGACCTGGGATTATATGCTGTACGCGGCGCTGGGATTGATCTGCGCCCTGCTCGGCATCGCCTTGATGCGGCTAGTGACCTTGCTCGAGATCGGGGTGCGGCGCTCGCCGATCCCCGATTTCGTGCGCCCGATCGTCGGCGGCCTGCTGCTGATGCCGCTCGCCTGGGTGACGCCGCAGACGCTTTCGGCCGGGCGCGGCGCGCTGCATCTCGATCTGACGACGCAGATCGGGCTAGGGCTGCTGATCCAGATCTTCCTGCTCAAGTCGCTCGCCTCGGCCATCTCGCTGGGGTTCGGTTTTCGCGGTGGGCTGTTCTTCGCCTCGCTGTTCCTGGGATCTTTGGTCGGACAGATTTTCGCGGGGCTGATCGCGCTGATCCCCGGCGCCTCTCCGGTCGACCCCAGCGACGCGGCGCTGATCGGCATGGCGGCGATGGCGGTGTCGGTGGTCGGCGGGCCGATGACGATGTCGATGCTGGTACTGGAGGCGACGCACGATTTCGCGCTGACCGGAACGGCGATCGCCGCCTCGCTCTGCGCGAGCACGCTGGTGCGCGAAACGTTCGGCTTCTCCTTCTCGACCTGGCGGCTGCATACGCGCGGCGAGACGATCCGCAGCGCGCGCGATATCGGCTGGATCAAATCGCTGACCGCTGGCAGCATGATGCAGCACAACGCGCCGCAGATCGCCGCGACCGCGACGATCGAGGCATTCCGCCACCGCTTTCCGCTGGGTTCGACTCGACAGGTGCTGCTTACCGACGATGCCGGCGGCTATGCCGGCCTCGTGCCGACGATCAGCGCTTATGCCGAGCGTCTCGATGCGGCGGCGCAGCTCTCGACGATCGCGCATCTCACCGATCGCGCGCTGCTGCCCGAGCATGACGTGATCACGATCCTGCGCATCTTCGACGAGGAGGAGGCCGACGATCTCGCGGTGGTCGCCGTCGATCGCACGATCCTCGGGCTCGTTTCGGAGCGCTTCGTGCACAAGCGCTACGCCGAGGAAATCGAGAAATCGCAACGCGCTCTGTTCGGCGAATGATGCCGGACGCGGTTATGACGAAGGCTTGAGCTTGAGCGGCAGGCCCGCCGCGACCAGAATTACCTCGTCGGCGATCCGCGCGATCGACTGGTTGAGCGTGCCCGCGGCATCGCGGAAACGGCGGGCGAGCGCGTTATCGGGGACGATACCGAAGCCGACCTCGTTCGAAACCAGGATCAGCATGGCCGGCGAGGCCGCGACCGCCGCCGCCAGCCGCAGGCTTTCCGCTTCGGTATCGCGGTCGGCGAGCAGGACGTTCGACATCCACAACGTCAGGCAGTCGACCAGGATCACCGCCTCTGCGCGCGAGGCCGTCGCGATCGCCTCGGCGAGATCGAGCGGCGCCTCGATCGTCCGCCAGCTTTGATCGCGATCGGCGCGATGGCGGGCGATGCGTTCGGTCATCTCGTCGTCGAAGGCTTGGGCGGTGGCGATGAAGATGCGCGCGCCGTCGACCGCCTCGGCGCGCGCCTGCGCGTAGCGGCTCTTGCCGGAGCGCGCGCCGCCGAGGACCAACAGTGCCGCCATATCCCACCGCTCCGCCCGCCATATTGTCGCGCGGCCTTATCGCCTAGGAGACGCGGCGGATATGGGACTCATGATCGAGAGCAAGGCGGCCGACGCGTGGACCGTGCATGGCGGCCGGCTGGACGCCGCGCGGCGCGCCTATCCGGACGTCGCGGAGTGGATCGATCTCTCGACCGGGATCAACCCCGATCCCTGGCCGATCGCGCGCGCGGGCGTCCTCGACTGGGGGGCTTTGCCCGAGCCCATCGCGCTGGCCGAGCTGGAAGCGGCGGCGGCCGGATATTTCGGCGTGGCGCCGGACCGTGTCGTCGCCGTCCCCGGCAGCGAGACGGGATTGCGCTTGCTCGGTCGGATCGGCCTACCCGCCCCCTACCGCCATGCGGCGCCCGGCTATCGCACGCATGCCGACATCTTTCCCGGCAGCATCGGTCTCTCTCTCGAAGGGGCGCTGTCGCCGCCACCGGGCGGCACGATCGTCTTCGGCAATCCGGACAATCCCACCGGGCGCATCGTTCCGGCCGAGACCGTCTTCGCGCTGGCCGACGCAAGGCGCGCGTCCGGCGGGTGGCTGATTGTCGACGAGGCTTTCGCCGACACCGATCCGGACATCAGCGTGCTGCCCCACCTCGCCCCCGACGCTTCGGTGATCGTGCTCCGGTCGTTCGGGAAATTCTTCGGCCTGGCGGGCGTCAGGCTCGGCTTCGTCGTCGCGCCGCGCGCGATCGACGCGCGGGTTCGGCGGGCGATCGGCGCGTGGCCGGTCTCCAGCGCCGCGATCGCGTTTGGGACGGCCGCCTATCGCGACGATGCGTGGATCGCTGAAACGCGCGGCGCGCTGGTCCGGCGGGCCGAGGCGCTGGACCAGGCCCTGCGGCGGCACCGGCTGGAGCCGATCGGCGGCTGCCCGCTGTTCCGGACGGTCGAGACTCCGGATGCCGCCCGTCTGTTCGGCCGGCTCGCCGCGTGCGGCATCCTGACGCGACCGTTCGATCATAGCCCGACGTGGCTGCGCTTCGGCGTGCCTTCGGGCGCGGAGGCTCTGGCGCGGCTGGATGCGGCGCTCGGCGATGGCTGAGCCCGTGGCACTGGCCGCGCTCGTCATCGAGGCAGCGATCGGCTGGCCCGATTGGCTCTACCGGCGAATCGGGCATCCGGTCGGGATATTCGCGCGGATGATCGGATGGGGCGAGGCGCGCTGGAACGATGGCGGCCGGGCGGAGACTGGTCGGAGGCTGCTCGGCGGCGTTCTGGTGGCGATCCTACTGCTGGTCGCCGTCGGCGGCGGCCTGTTGCTGGATATCGTCGCGCGGCGCACATTGGGTTGGCCGCTGATCGCGCTGCTCGCGGCGCCGGCGCTCGCGCAGCGCAGCCTGCACGATCATGTCGCGCCGGTCGCCGAAGCGCTGGACGCCGCCGATCTGCCGCGCGCGCGGTCTGCGGTGGGCCGGATCGTCGGGCGGGATACCGATGCGCTCGACGAGGCCGGGGTAGCGCGCGCGGCGATCGAGAGCCTCGCCGAAAGCTTCTGCGACGGGGTGGTCGCGCCCGCCTTCTGGCTGTTATCGTGCGGGCTTCCCGGTATCTGGGCCTATAAGGCGATCAACACCGCCGACAGCCTGATCGGGCATCGCGAGCCGCGCTGGCGCGCGTTCGGCTGGGCGGCGGCACGGACCGACGATCTGCTCAACCTGCTGCCGGCGCGATTGTCCGGGGTCCTGCTCTGCGTAGTGGGCGGCGGGTGGCGGACGATGTGGCGGGACGCGCGCAACCACGCCTCGCCCAACGCCGGCTGGCCCGAGGCGGCGATGGCGGGCACGCTGGGGCTGCGGCTCGCCGGGCCGATCGCCTATGACGGCGTGCTGCTCGCCAAACCCTCGATCGGCGACGGGCGACGGACCGCGTCGGCCGCCGATATCCGCCGCGCGCTGGCGCTCTATCGCCGCGCCTGCCTGCTGCTATGGGCGATCGCCGGGGGGATCGCATGGGCGCTGTGATGCTGCAGGGCACGGGATCGGACGTCGGCAAGTCCGTGCTCGTCGCGGGATTGTGCCGGGCGCTCGCCAATCGCGGCCTCGCCGTGCTGCCGTTCAAGCCGCAGAACATGTCCAACAACGCCGCGGTGACGCCCGACGGCGGCGAAATCGGACGCGCGCAGGCGCTCCAGGCGCTGGCGTGCCGCGCCGATCCGCACACCGACATGAACCCGGTGCTGCTGAAGCCGCAGGCCGATCGCACCTCGCAGCTCGTCGTCCATGGCCGGGTGCGCGGCACGTTGCGCGCGGCGAATTTCCGCGAGGCGCGGGCCACGCTGCTGCCCGAGGTGATCGGCAGCTACGGGCGGTTGCGCGCGCGCTGCGATGTGGTGGTGGTGGAAGGCGCGGGATCGCCCGCCGAGATCAACCTGCGCGCCGGCGACATCGCCAACATGGGCTTCGCGCGCGCGGCGGAGGTGCCGGTGGTGCTGGTGGGAGACATCGATCGCGGCGGCGTGATCGCGGCGATCGTCGGCACGCGCGCGGTGATCGATCCCGACGATGCCGCGATGATCCACGGCTTCCTGATCAACAAATTTCGCGGCGACCCGGCTTTGTTCGAGGACGGCTATCGCGCGATCGAGGCGCGATCGGGCTGGCGGGGGTTCGGCGTCGTGCCGTGGCTGCCGCAGGTGGCGCGCCTGCCGAGCGAGGATGCGGTGGTGCTGGAACGCGGCGCGGCGCGGACGAACGGGCGGCTGGTGATCGCCTGCCCGATCCTGCCGCGCATCTCCAACTTCGACGATCTTGATCCGCTGAAGCTGGAGGAAGCGATCGATCTGCGGATGATCCCGCCCGGCCGGCCGATCCCCGCCGAGACCGCGCTGGTCGTGCTCGCGGGCTCCAAATCGACGATCGCCGATCTCGCAGCACTTCGCGCCGAGGGCTGGGACGTCGACATCCTCGCGCACCACAGGCGCGGCGGCCGGGTGCTCGGGCTGTGCGGCGGCTATCAGATGCTAGGCCGGCGGCTCGCCGACCCAGAGGAGATCGAGGGTGCGGCCGGCGAGGTCGCGGGGCTGGGGCTGCTCGATGTCGAGACGGTGCTGACATCCGAGAAGGCGCTGCGGCGGGTGAACGGCGCGGCATTAGGCGCGCGCTTCAGCGGCTACGAGATGCACATGGGGACGACCTCCGGCCCCGATGCCGGGCGGCCGCTGGCGACGTTCGACGACGGCACGCCGGATGGAGCGGTCAGCGCCGATGGCCGGGTGGCGGGCACCTATGTGCATGGCCTGCTGGCGGATGCGGAGCAGCGGCGCGCCTGGCTCGCCTTGCTGGGGGCCGAGGCCGGCGGCCGCGACTATGACGCTTCGGTGGACGAGGCGCTGGACGGGATTGCCGCGAGCCTGGAAGAGCATGTCGATATTGACGCGCTGCTGGCGCTCTCACGCACGGCCGGCGACGCATAAAGCGAGCAGCAGGCCGGTCTCGACGATCTCTATCCCCGCACCATGGCAGTCGCCCGAAACGCCGCCGAGCCGCCGCTTGAGCCACAGCGTCCAGCCGCCGATCAGCAGCGGCGCGACCAGCAGCGCCGGGACCAGCGGGATGACGCCGATCAGCACCGCGCCCCAGGCGATCAGGTCGCGCCGGCGCACGCTCTGCGAAAGGCGGGAGGCCATTCCGGCGTGCAGCGGCGGCAGCGCGCGCGCCCAGACCAACGGCCCCATCCGGGCGACGAGGGGCACGAGCGGCAAGGCGTTCACCATGCCGCCAACCAGCGCGCCGTGCAGCAGCACGAGCTTGGCCAGCAACTGGAGGACGATCGCGACCACGCCGAAGCCGCCGACGTGCGGATCGGCCATCACCGCGAGCAGGCGATCCCGGTCGCGGTGCGCGGCGCCGATCGCATCGGCGAGATCGGCGAGCCCGTCGAGGTGGAGCGCGCCAGTGATCGCGACCCAAGCCACGGTGCCGAGCAAAGCCGCCGTCCAGGGATCGATCGGCGCGCCGATCAGCACGCTCCCCGCGACGATCGCCCCGACGACCATGCCGACCGCCGGAAACCAGCGGATCGACGCAGCATGGTCCGAAGCTTCCGCATGGATTTGCGGCGTCGGGATGCGCGTGAGGAATTGCAGCGCGAGCAGGAAAGCGCGCATCAGTGCAGCCCGATAACCTGGGCGGTAGGCTGATCGCCAGGCCAGACCTGGAGCGAGAGCAGGGCCGCATAGGGCAGATCGAAAGCCCAGGTCTGCGCCTGCCCGAGCCCGCACAAGGCCGCCAGCGCCGCGCGCATCGCGCCGCCGTGCGTGACGACGAGCGTCGGTACGGGAGGCAAGGCGCCGATCGCCTGCGCGACACGCGTCCGGAGGCTCGACCATGTCTCGCCCCCCGGTGGCGGATTCGCGTCGGGATCGTCCCAGAAACGGCCGAGCGCCGCCGGATCGATCTCGGCGGTGGCGCGCCCGTCCCATTCCCCGAAATCGAGCTCGCGCCAGCGCGGATCGATGGCGATCGGCAGGCGCTTGACCGCACCGATCGCGGCGGCGCTCACGGAGGCGCGCCGGAGATCGGAGGTGACGATCCGGGCGAGATCGAGCGGCTCGGCCTGCGCCACGCATTCGGCGATACCGTCTTCGGTGGCGGCGCAATCGGTGCGGCCGAGCAGCCGTCCGGCAAGCTCGGGCGCGCCATGACGGAGGAGATGGAGCGGATAGGCCGTCACACGGCCTCCGAGACGCCCGCCTCGGCGAAGGTCGCCATGCCGTCGTGCGCGGCGAGCGCAGCGCGGATGATGCCGACCGCGACGGCGGCGCCGCTGCCCTCGCCCAGCCGCATGCCGAGATCTAGCAGCGGCACGAGGCCGAGCCGATCGAGCAGGCGGCGATGCCCCGGCTCGGCCGAGCGATGGCCCGCGAGGCAATGGTCGACGATCGTAGGACAAGCGGCGGCGAGCGGCGCGATCGCGGCGCACCCGATGAAACCGTCGAGCACGACCGGGATCCGCCGCAGCCTCGCCGCCAGCACCGCGCCCGCGATCGCGGCGGTCTCCCGGCCGCCGAGGCGGCGGAGCGTTTCGAAGGGCGTTCGCGGGGCGCCGGCATGAAGGACGAGCCCCTGCTCCACCACCACGATCTTGCGCGCGATCCCGTCGCTATCGACCCCCGTCCCCTGCCCCACCCAATCCCCGGCGCCGCCGCCGAAGCTGCGCGCGCAGAGGGCCGCGGCGGCGGTGCTGTTGCCGATCCCCATCTCGCCCAGCACGAGCAGATCGGCATCGCCGACGGCCTCGGCGCCCGCCGAGAGCGCCGCCAGGCATTCGCTCTCGCTCAGCGCCGGCGCCTTGGTGAAATCGGCGGTCGGGCGATCGAGATCGAGCGGCACCACCGCGAGATCGAGCCCGGCAGCGGCGGCAAGCGCGTTGATCGCGGCGCCACCAGCAGTGAAATTCCTGACCATCTCGATCGTCACCGCCGCCGGGTAAGCGCTGACGCCATGCGCGACGATGCCGTGGTTGCCCGCGAACACGACCGCGCGGCCCCGGACGATCTTCGGCCGCGCCGCTCCCTGCCAGCCCGCGATGAAGACCGCGATATCCTCCAGCCGCCCCAGCGATCCCGCCGGCTTGGTCAGCCGCGCCTGCCGGTCGCGCGCCGCCGCGCGCGCGGCTTCGTCGGGTCCGGGCAGGGCCGAGAGCGCGTCCGTGAACGCCGCGACGTTGGGGAACATCGTCACTCGGCGACATAGCCTTCGGGCGGCGTCCGCGTGAGGAAATGGCCCTTCACGCCCGCCGGCCATTTCGCATAGGCGACGCGGCCATGCTCGCTCGCGGCATATTCCACCGCATAATCGAGCAGCGCGCGCGCCGCATCGGCATCGGGCGCGAACCGGCCGAGCACATAGCCGATCTTGCGCGGCGCGCGCAGATGCACCGTGCAATGCTCGGTGCAGGCGAACAGGCAGGGCATCTCCTGCACCGCGATCCCGGCATAGGCCGGGTCCGACGCCTGGATCGCGCGCAACGCCTCCACCAGCCTGGCGCCGCCGCGCACCCCTTGCGCATCGTCCCGCGCATCGGCGGAAAGGCGGCAGGTGTTGCACGCCACGACCGCCGGCCCATCCGCGACGCGGGTCAGCACGAGGATCAGCCGTGCCGCGCGCGGCGCGCGGGCGTGCCGCGCGCGATCGGGAGCGTCGATGCGCGCCGTTCGGACGAATATGTCGTCATCACCGTCTCCTCATCCTGACCCTAGAGCCGCGCGCGAACCCCGACATAGCCGCTACGCCCGAGCGTGCCGTAGCGATAGGCGGTCTGATATTCCTTATCGAACAGGTTCTCGATCCGCGCGAACGCCTTGAAGGTCTTGTTGATCGGCACCTCGGCGCGCAGATCGACCAGAGTATAACCATGCAACTCGGTGGTGTTGGCGGCATTGTCGAAGGTCTTGCCCGACCAGCGGAAGGCGACGCCGGTACTGATCCCCAGCGGCCAGACATAATTTACGGAGCCGTTGGCCGAATGGCGCGGGCGGCGCGGCAGCCACAGGCCGTAGGTCACGCCCGGCGAGCGATCCTCGGACACCGTCCGGCTATAATTGCCGTCGAGGGTCAGATGCTCGCCGATCCTGGCCGCGCCGCTCGCCTCGATGCCATGCGCCTCGGCACGCGCGACATTCTGGTAATAGCCCGATCGCCGCGTCGTGCTGCCCGGCTGGAAACAGAGCGGCAGCGTCGAGGTCGCGGTGCAGCTATTGAAGATGATCTGGTCGCGCGTCCGCCGTTCGAAATAGGTGCCGCCGATCGTCAGCCTGCCCCCGAACAGATGCTGCTCCGCGCCCGCTTCCCAGCCGTGCGCCTGCTCGGGCGCCAGCGCCTGGTTCCCGAAATCGGAGAAGAGCTGGTACAAGGTCGGCGCCTTGAAGCCCTCGCCGTAACGCGCGCGCAGGATCGTGCCCGTCGGTGCCGACCACACCGCGCCGCCTTCGAACAGGGTCTTGCCGCCGAACTTGCTGTGATCGTCGTGACGAATGCCGCCGCTCACGGTGACGCCCCCCAGCACTTCGCCGTTGAGCTTGGCGTAGAAGCTCGTGATCCGGGCGTCGCCGCGCGCCGGCGCGGGGATCGCCGTCGCCAGCGATGCCGAGGGCGAGACGCTGCGGAAGCGCGAGCGCTCATGCTCCGCGCCGAAGATCGCGTCCCAGCCCTGGGCGATCGCCAGCGAGCCCTGATATTCGGCGCGCCGATTGTGTCCGGCGGCATCGAAGCTCAGCGGCCGCTGGCGCAGCGGCCCGTAATTGGTGCGATCGGTATCGGTATAGCCATAGCCCAGCCGGTTGCGCAGCCGGCCGCCGAACAGATCGACGTTGAGCCCGGCATAGGTCACATATTCGGTGGTGTACGAATAATCGGGCGTGTCGGCGGTCGTCGAGTCAAGATCGGCGCGGCCGTGGGAATAATAGCCGCGCAGATCGGCCTGCACGCCGGGCGCCAGCGCGATCTCGACGCGGCCGGTCAGGCTCTTGTTGGTGTAGCCGTCCTGCTCGACCCCGCCGAACCTGGGCGCGATCACCGATATGCCGTCGGTGCGAAAATAGGTGCCGCCGATCCGCCAGGTGAACGGGCCGGCGATGCCGCCCGCCGCCGCGCGCCCGTTGAACGTGCCGCGCGATCCACCCTCCAGATCGAAGCTCCCCTCGACCCGCCTGATCGGCAGCGGCGTGACGATGTTGACGACGCCGCCGATCGCCTGGCTGCCCCAAAGGATCGATTGCGGCCCGCGCAGCACCTCGATCCGCGCGGCGTCGCCGACGAGCAGGTTGGCGAAATTATAGCCGCCGCCGGTCGACGAGGGATCGTTGAGCTTGACGCCGTCGATCACCACCACGGTCTGGTCGGTCTCGGCGCCCCGGATGCGGATCTGCGTGGCGGTGCCGTAGCCGCCGTTGCGCGAGAAGCTGACGCTGGGCGTACGCAGCAGCAGTTCGGTGACGCCGATATCCTGGTTGCGGTCGATCGCCGCCTTGTCGAGAATGGTGACGGCCGACGCGACGCGATCGATCGGGGTCGGCGCGCGCGTGGCGGTGACGATGATCGTGCCTTTTTCGGGCGTCGCGGCGCTGGGCGCGGGCGCGACCTGAGCCAGCAAGGGGGACGCAAGCACGAAGGCGGACGAGGCGATGGCGGATGAGGCGATGGCGGATTTCAGCACTGGTTTCTCCCATAGACAAAGCCGACCACGGCCCGCCGGGGGAGATCGAACATCGTGGGATGCGCGGCCTCATCCTGCGAAACGCAGTCACGATGCCGCCACTCGGGTGAAATCCCGTTCGCTCGGCGCACCCTGGCCGGACGAAGTGCGACCGCGACGGGCAGGTCTCCTGGCTCGCGGGTCAATGCCATGTTCGCGCCGCCTTCTCAGGGCCGAAACCCCAATGGCATGTGGCGCGATGGCTCGCCGCTTACAGTTGCAGGGGCAGCGCGGGATGTTCGCCCGCTTCCCTTTTCATCCCCGTCACCGGGGAACCTGTCGCGGAAGCGCCGTTACGCGGAGACGAGCGGCGTCGTCAATCGTCACGTCGCGCTCAGAACTCGATGCCCTTCTGCGCCTTCACGCCCGATCGGAACGGATGTTTGACCATCGTCATCTCGGTCACGAGGTCCGCCGCGGCGATCAGCGCTTCGGGCGCGTTGCGGCCGGTGACGACGACGTGCTTCATCTCGGGCCGCGCGGTCAGCACCGCCACCACCTCGTCGGTCGGCAGATAATCGTAGCGCAGCACGATGTTGAGCTCGTCGGCGATCACCATCGCATAGGCCGGATCGGCGATCATGCGGCGGACCTCGTCCCACGCGCGGCGCGCGCTGGCGATGTCGGCGGCGCGGTCCTGCGTGTCCCAGGTGAAGCCGTCGCCCATCGGCTTGAATTCGGCAAGCTCGGGAAAGGCATCGAACACAAGCTTCTCGCCCGTCGTCATCGCGCCCTTGACGAACTGGACGATGCCGACCTTCATGCCATGCCCGATCGCGCGGATCGCCATCCCGAACGCCGCCGAGCTCTTGCCCTTGCCGGGGCCGGTGTGGACGATCAGCAGCCCCTGCTCGCGCATCTTGCCCGCCATCATCTTGGCGCGCGCGGTCTGGATGCGCTTCATCCTGGCGTTGTGCGCGGCGTCTTCCATCGGCGGCTCCTCGACGACGGCGAGGGTCGGGTCAATCGGCCTGGCGCGGGACGACGCGGTGGTAGGCCATTAGCAGCAGCGAGCCGAGCGCCATCCCTCCGGCGATGCCGACGCAATCGGCGAACAGATCGTCCCATTCGGGATCGCGATGGAAGATCGGCATCGACTGGCTGATCTCGATGAAGCCGCCGAATCCGGCGAGCGCGAGCGCGATCCACAGCGCCTGGCGGCGTGGCCAGCCCAGCTTGGCCAGGCACCCCAGTGCGAAGAAAGCGAGGACATGGTTGCCCTTGTCATAGGCGACCACACCTACATGGCGCGGTGCGATCGCGCAGACATAGGCGAAGATCGCCGCGGCCCAGAACAGCAAGCGGAAGGCGGCGCGGAGCGGGGCGGCGTTCATCCCCGGCAAATATCAGCCGCCAGCATCCCGGACAATCGACTTGCGCGACGCAGGGTCGCGCCTAAACGCCGCGAGATGCCAGCGATAGCCGAACTCGATCGCCTGATCGCCGCCGCACACGGCTGGGCGCGCGAGCCGATGGCGATCGCCACCGTCATCGCGACATGGGGCTCGGCCCCCCGCCCGCGCGGTAGCCACATGCTGGTGCATGCCGACGGGCGCTTCGAGGGCTCGGTTTCCGGCGGATGCGTCGAGGGCGAGGTGCTCGCCGCCGCCGCCGAGACGATCGCCGACGGCCAGGCGCGCAGGCTGCAATTCGGCGTGACCGAGAATATGGCGTGGGAGGTCGGGCTGCCCTGCGGCGGCGAGATCGAGATCTTGGTGCAGCCGGTAGCGGCGGGCGGCTTTCCGCCCCGGTTGTTCGAGGCGATCGGAGACGCGCGCGCCGCCGGGCGCGTGCTGGGCGTCGTCACCGATCTTGCCACGGGATCGAGCGCGATTGCCCGCGAGGCGGAGGAAGGCGCCTTCCTCAATCGCTACGCGCCGCCGCGCCGCCTGCTGATCGTCGGCGCGGTGCAGATCGCGCAGTCGCTCGCGCAGATCGCCGCGCAGATCGACGCGCACCCGATCGTGATCGATCCGCGCGGCCGCTTCCTGACCGAGGATCGCTTCCCCGGCGTCGAGCGCGACGAGCGCTGGCCCGACGAAGCCATAGAGGCGCACGCGCCCAACGCCGCGACCGCCGTGGTCACGCTGAGCCACGATCCCAAGATCGACGATCCCGCGCTGATCGCGGCTCTATCCTCCCCCGCCGGATATGTCGCGGCGCTGGGATCGACGCGCAGCCACGCCAAGCGGCTCGAGCGGCTGCGCGCCGCCGGGCTTGGAGAGGAAGCGCTGGCGCGGCTCGATGCGCCCGCCGGCCTGTCGATCGGCGCGCAGGGACCGGCCGAGATCGCGCTTTCGATCGCGGCGGGAATGGTCAAGGCGTTCCGGGGCTGACATCCCGGTGCTTATGGTCTGTCCTGTTCAAGATGGACGTCACCCCGGCTCAAGGCCGGGGTGACGAGAGGCTACAAGTCAACAGGACAGGCTTTACTTCTTGCTGAGCGACAATCCGCCGAAGCGCTTGTTGAAGCGCGCGACCTGTCCGCCGGCGTCCAGCATATGCTGCTTGCCGCCGGTCCATGCCGGGTGGACGGTGGGATCGATGTCGAGCTGGATCGTGTCGCCTTCCTTGCCCCAGGTGGAGCGGGTTTCGAACACGGTGCCGTCGGTCATCTGGACCTTGATGGCGTGATAATCGGGATGAATGCCAGTCTTCACGGAAATGAGCTCCTAGCGCGGCTGGTTCCGACCAGCCTTAGGCAAGCGGCGCGCTTAGCGGGCCGGGACGCCGGGATCAAGCCTAGCCCTTGGGCGGATCGGCGATCATCGCGGTGAAATTGGCCTGGGCGGCGAGCGTGTCACCGACGAACGCGCCGCCCTTGAACTTGCAGACGCTCGCGCGCTTCTGGACGAACTCCACCTCCAGGCGCAGCAGCACGCCGGGCTCGACGGGCTTGCGGAACTTGGCTTCGTCGATCGCCATGAAATAGACGAGCTTGCCCGATCCGGCGAGGCCGAGGCTCTCGACCGCGAGCACGCCGGCGGCCTGCGCCAGCGCCTCGACGATCAGCACGCCCGGCATGATCGGACGGCCGGGGAAGTGGCCCTGGAAGAAGCCCTCGTTGATCGTCACCGCCTTGATCGCGGTGATCGAGCGATCGGGCACGAGCCGTTCGACGCGATCGACCAGCAGCATCGGATAGCGATGCGGCAGCGCCGCCATGATCCGCCCGATATCGAGCGGACCGATGGCGGCGGACGGCGACGCCTCCTCGCTCACCCCCGGATCAGCGCCCCGAGGTCGCGGGCCGGG
>NZ_CAHJXD010000290.1 GCF_903644055.1 Sphingomonas bacterium
ATGGTGCCGGTTGCAGGAATCGAACCCGCGACCTTCGGTTTACAAAACCGCTGCTCTACCAGCTGAGCTAAACCGGCGTGGCCGCGCTCATGCGTCAGCGGACGCCGAACGTCCAGCCCTCGGTGCGCGCGAGGTCGGGGGTGAGGCCCTCGGGATGCCAGAGCGCGGAGTCCCCGGCGTGGCGGCGCAGCCAGGCGGCGGAGAGCAAGGCGTCGGTCGCATGATCGTCGTAGCGCGCGATCGGCGCGTGCGGCGAGGCGTGGAGTTCGGCAAGCGCCCGATCGAGCGCCAGCGGATCGCGCAGCTTGGAGCGGCCCGGCCCGAGCCCGGCGGCGCGCGCGGCGATGCTGGTGTAGATTTCGACGAGCAGCGGGCCTTCGGCGGGCACCGGATCGAGCGGCCAGAGCGGCACCCGCCCCGCCAGCGCATGCAGCACGCGCATCCCCGTCAGGCTCGACTTGCCGACCTGTGCCGCGCCGACGAGGTTGAAGCAGCTCGACGGCGAAAGCCGCATCGCCTCCAACTGCCGCGTCTCGCAGAGACGCAGGCGGCCGCGCCCGGCCTGGAACAGATCTCCGCAGGCGCGATGGCGGCGGAAATGGCGGGCGAGTTCCGGATGATCGACGACGGTGGTGACGCCGAAGTGCGGCTCGGCATCGGCATAAGCCTCGATCATCGCCCAGAGCGCGGGCATATCGACGGGGCCCCGATCGCCTTCGGAGAAATAGGCGCCGCGATCGGCGAAGGGGAGCGCGGGCGAGAGATCGAGGCCGATCAGCGCGGGCACCCGCGCTTCGGCGAGCGCGACGATCCAATCGAGCGCGGCCCCGCGCGACCAGGCCCTGCCGGGCGGCGTGACGAGCCGCGGCGCCTCCTGCCCCAGGCCGCATTGCGCGACGGCGATGCCCTTCTGATATTCGCCCCGCGCGCCGGACCAGTCGATCGCGACGAAGCGCGTGAAGCGGGCATTCACTCTTGCCCGCGCTCCTCGCGCAGCTTCTGCCAATAGGCCAGCCGCTCGGCGATCTTCGCTTCGAAGCCGCGGTCGCCGGGGGTGTAATAGGTCTGCGGGGCCATTTCCTCGGGCCAGTAATCGGCGCCGGAAAAGCCGTCCGGCGCATCGGGATCATAGGCATAGCCCTTGCCGTAGCCGATCTGCTTCATCAGCTTGGTCGGCGCGTTGAGGATATTGGCGGGCGGCATCAGCGATCCCGTCTCCCTGGCGCTGCGCTTGGCCGCGCCGAACGCCTTGTAGCCCGATACCGATTTGGGCGCGGTGGCGAGATAGAGCACCGCATTGGCGATCGCGAGCTCGCCTTCGGGCGAGCCGAGGAAATCATAGGCGTCCTTGGCGGCGAGGCAGTGGACCAGCGCCTGCGGATCGGCGAGGCCGATATCCTCGCTCGCCATGCGGACGATGCGGCGGAGCAAATAGAGCGGCTCCTCTCCCGCGACGAGCATCCGCGCGAAATAATAGAGCGCGGCCTGCGGATCGGAGCCGCGCACCGCTTTGTGAAGCGCCGAGATCAGATTGTAATGGCCCTCGCGATCCTTGTCGTAGACGGGCATGCGGCGGTGGAGCAGCGCCGCCAGCGCGCTGGGATCGAGCGGATCGGCGGGGCCGATCGCGAACAGCGTCTCGGCCTGGTTGAGCAGGAAGCGGCCGTCGCCGTCGGCGCTGGCGATCAACGCGGCGCGCGCGTCTTCGGTGAGCGGCAGCGCCCCGCCTTCCTCCTGCTCGGCGCGGTCGAGCAGCTTCGCCAGCGCCGCGCCGTCGAGGCGGTGGAGGATCAGCACCTGCGCGCGGCTGAGCAGAGCGGCGTTGAGCTCGAACGAGGGGTTCTCGGTGGTCGCGCCGACCAGGACGACGGTGCCGTCCTCGACATAGGGCAGGAAGCCATCCTGCTGGGCGCGGTTGAAGCGGTGGATCTCGTCCACGAACAGCAAGGTGCGCTGGCCGAGGCGGGCATGATCGCGGGCCTCGGCGAAGGCCTTCTTGAGATCGGCGACGCCCGAGAAAACCGCCGAGATCGCGACGAAGCGCAGCGCCACCGCATCGGCGAGCAGGCGCGCGATGCTCGTCTTGCCGGTGCCGGGCGGACCCCAGAGGATCATCGACGACAGGCGACCCGCCGCAACCATCCGCCCGATCGCGCCTTCCGCGCCGGTGAGATGCTCCTGCCCGATCACCTGATCGAGCGACTGCGGGCGCAGGCGATCGGCGAGCGGGGCGGCGGCGGGAGCGGGCTCGGCGGCGAAGAGATCGGCCATGCCGACCATATAGGCCAGGCGATGGCGTTGTTCACCTGGGCCGGCATCTTCAGCATCCTCACGCATATCGACTTGACAAAGATGTTACGAGATATATCTTGAGTTGTATGAGAACGAGAGGAACACATCCCATGCGGGGATTTCATCACAAAATGCACAGCGCTTCCGGCCAGGGTGGTCATCGCCAGGGCGGCGGCGGACGCGAGTTTTTGCGCACCGTCTTCACCCATTGGGCGGCCGGTCGCGATAGCGACGGGGGCTATGGCGGGGACCATGGTCGCGGGTTCGGGGGTCGCGGCTTCGGGGGCTTCGGCGGAGGTCGGGGCGGCTCCGGCGGCCGGCGGCGGATGTTCGACGGCGAGGAACTGCGGCTGCTGCTGCTCGCGCTGATCGCCGAGGGCCCGCGCCACGGCTATGACCTGATCCGCGAGATCCAGGACCGTTCGGGCGGCGCTTATGCCCCCAGCCCCGGCGTGGTCTACCCGACGCTGACGATGCTCGACGAGATGAGCCTGATCGACGAGGTGAAGGAAGCCGGTTCGCGCCGCAGCTTCGCGATCACCGATGCCGGCAAGGCGCAGATCGCCGAGAAGCAGAGCGTGGTCGACGCGCTGCTCGCCCGCCTTGCCGAGATCGGCCAGGCGCAGGCCAAGGGCGATCGCGCCCCGATCCGCCGCGCGATGATGAACCTGGGCATGGCGCTGCGCGAGACGATGGTCCGCGACGAGGAGGGCACCAAGGCGCACGAGATCGCGGCACTTCTCGACGAAGCGACGCGCAAGATCGAACAACTTTAATCCCCACATGGCGCTGTCGGAGGGTAAGACGCGCCCGGATAATCAAGGAACATTGCCCATGACGACATTGGACCAGGCGCCGCTCGCGCCGCTGCTCGATCGCATGTTCGCCGACGCGGCCCGGACGGATACGGCCCTGCGCGCCGAGTTCATCGCGTTGACGCCCGAAGAGCGGCAAGCGGCGAGCGTCGATTTCCGCGCCTTCTTCACCCGCGCCAAGGACGCCTACCTCCCGGTGAGCCGCGAGACCGGGCGCCTGCTCTACATGCTGGCGCGCTCCACGCGCGCGAAGGCGATCGTCGAATTCGGCACCTCGTTCGGCATTTCGACGCTCCATCTGGCGGCGGCGCTACGCGACACATGGGGCGTCGGTGGCGGCGGCATCGTGATCGGCAGCGAGTTCGAGCCCGGCAAGATCGCGCGCGCCCGCGCCAATCTCGCCGAAGCGGGCCTCGGCGACCTCGCCGACATTCGCGACGGCGATGCGATGGAGACGCTGGCGCGCGACTTGCCCGAAACGATCGACCTCGTGCTGCTCGACGGCCACAAGCCGCTCTATTTTCCCTTGCTCAAGCTGCTCGAGCCCCGCCTGCGCAAGGGCGCGCTGATCGTCGCCGACAATGCCGATATGTGCCCCGAATATGTCGCGGCCGTGCGCGGGGACAACGGCTACAGCTCGGCGCCGCTGGGCGGCGACGTCGAGCTTTCGATGCGGCAATGACGGAGACGAGGATGACCACGACCACCACCCATGGCGCCACCCACAGCGCCACCGCGCGCGTGCCCACCGGCAGCGCGAGCCGCTATCTCCAGCAGCTCTGCAAGCATTGGCAGCATGACATGAAGGTGGAGTTCACCGCCGATCGCGGCACGATCGTCTTTCCGAGAGATGCGCGCGGCGCCGATTGGCCGGGCGATGCGATCGTCACGCTGGATGCCGAAGCCGACGCGCTCGTCACGCGCATCGATGCGACGGCGGCGGGACAGCTCGAAGCGCTGGAAGGCGCGGTCGCGCGCCATATCGATCGCTTCGCCTTCCGCGAAGCGCCGTTACCGTTCGACTGGCAATGAGGATCGCGTGACCGCTTCCGAGCAGACGATTCGAGGTAATGTCGATCGGCTTTAGAGCCCGACTCATAATTCGAATTTGGCGATACGGCGCGTCATCCGCCTGATGGATGAGACGACCATCCACGCTTCT
>NZ_CAHJXD010000291.1 GCF_903644055.1 Sphingomonas bacterium
GCCGGTTTAGCTCAGCTGGTAGAGCAGCGGTTTTGTAAACCGAAGGTCGCGGGTTCGATTCCTGCAACCGGCACCATAGCAACGGGCGTTGATCGAACCAGCGTGATGCCAATCTCCGAAGCGACCGCAGGCGGGCGGCTGACGATCGATCTCGGCGCGCTCAAGGCCAATTACCGGCGCTTCGCGGCACTTGCCGGCGCCGCCGAATGCGCGGCGGTGGTCAAGGCCGACGCTTATGGCATCGGCATCGGGCGCGCGGTTCCCGCCTTGCTGGAGGCCGGGTGCCGAACCTTGTTCGTCGTCCAGCTCGACGAGGCGCGCGCGATCGCGCCTTTGCTGCCCGATGGCGTGCCCATCTACGTGCTGAACGGCTTCTATCCGGGCAGCGAAGCCGATTTCCTGGAGGTCGGGGCCGCGATCCCGGTGCTCAACTCGCTCGCCCAGGCGCAACGCTGGCGGAGGCTGGCGGAGGCGCGCGGCGCGCGGCTGCCGGCGGCGGTGCAGTTCGACACCGGCATGTCGCGCCTGGGTATGCCGTGGGACGAGATCGAGGCGCTCGCCGCCGACGCGGGCTTCGAACACACGGTCGATCTGCGGCTGGTGATGAGCCATCTCGCGTGCAGCGAGCATCCCGATGTTCCGGCGAACCGGCACCAGCTCGCGCTGTTTCGGGCGGCGGCGGACAAATTCCCGGGGGTGCCGCGCAGCCTCGCCAATTCGGGCGGCACGGTGCTGGGGCCGCCTTGGGCGTTCGATCTCGTCCGCGTCGGCATCGCGCTCTACGGCGGCAACCCGACCGACGATCCGGGGTTCACGACGGCGCCGGTGGTCCAGTTGGATGCCAAGGTCATTCAGCGCCGCACCGTGCCCGCCGGCACCGGCGTCGGCTACGGCCTGACCTGCACCACCACGCGGACCACGCGGGTCGCCACGCTCGGGCTGGGCTATGCCGATGGCTGGCTGCGGTCGCTGGGCGGGCGTGGCGCGGCGATGTTCGGCGCGATGCGGCTTCCCATCCTCGGGCGCGTTTCGATGGACAGCATAGCGATCGATATCACCGATGTGCCCGAAGGCGTGCTGAACGAAGGCGACTGGGTGGAACTGATCGGCGCGCACCAGACGCTCGATGCGGTCGCGGCGGCGGCGGGCACGATATCCTACGAGATCCTCACCGGGCTCGGCGATCGCTATCATGTTCGCGTGATCGACGGGGAGCATGGCGCGTGAAGATCGTGGTGCTCGGCGGCGGCGTGATCGGAGTGACCACCGCTTATTATCTCGCCAAGGCCGGGCATGAGGTGACGGTGATCGATCGCCAGCCGGGCCCGGCGCGCGAGACCAGCTTTGCCAACGCCGGCGAGATTTCGCCCGGATATGCCTCGCCATGGGCGGCGCCGGGAGTGCCGCGCAAGGCGATCGGCTGGCTGATGGCCAAACATGCCCCGCTGATCCTTCACCCGCACGCCAGCGCGGAGATGATGGGCTGGCTGGTGCGGCTGCTGCGCAACTGCACGCAGGCGCGCTATGCGGTGAACAAGGATCGCATGGTCCGCATCGCGGAATATAGCCGCGACAAATTGATCGCGCTGCGCGAAGCCGAGGGGCTTCGCTATGACGAGCGCTCGCTGGGAACGCTCCAGCTCTTTCTGAAGCAGAAGCAGGTCGATGGCGCGCACAAGGATATCGCCGTGCTGGAGCGCGAAGGCGTGGCGTTCGAGCTGCTCGACCGCGACGGCTGCGTGCGCGCCGAACCCGGCCTGGCGGCGGTGCGCGATCGGCTCGCGGGCGGCCTCCGCCTCCCCGGCGACGAGACCGGCGATTGCTTCAAGTTCACCAATGCGCTCGCCGCGCGGTGCGCGGAGCTCGGCGTGGAGTTTCGCTACGACGTGACCGTCGAACGCCTGTCGGAAAAGCAGGGGAGGATCGATCGGGTCAGCACCAGCGAGGGGCCGGTCGTCGCCGATGCCTATGTCGTCGCGCTCGGCAGCTTTTCGCGCGCGATGGTGGCATCCCTCGGGCTTCGTCTCCAGGTCTATCCGGTCAAGGGCTATTCGATCACCGTCCCGATCGGCGACGCGGATCGCGCGCCCGTCTCGACGATCATGCACGAGACCTACAAGGTCGCGATCACCCGCCTCGGGCAGACGATCCGCGTCGGCGGGATGGCCGAGGTTTCGGGCTATTCGTCGACGGTGGTCGAAGGGCGGCGCGAGACGCTGATCCATGCGCTGAACGATCTGTTTCCCGGCGTCGCCGCGACGACCGACGTGCCGCTGTGGAGCGGGCTTCGCCCGATGACGCCCGACGGCCCGCCGATCATCGGGCCGACCCGGCTGCCCAACCTGTTCCTCAACACCGGCCACGGCACGCTCGGCTGGACGATGGCGTGCGGCTCGGGCCAGGCGCTGGCGGATATCATTTCCGGCCGCCCGCCCGAGATCGCGGTGGACGACCTCGGCTTGCGTTAGAGTCTGTCCTGTCGACGTTTCAGCTTGAACAGGACAGCCTCTAGAACGCGCCGGTCGAGCCTGCGATATTCTGCACAACGGGATCGTGGTTCCCGAGCTTGACGATCTCTCCGGCGCCTGACACTCCGAAAAAAAACGTGAAATAATATGGCGATGATCGCGCTGCGACGTACGCCGAGGGGAAGAGGAACATATGACGATCTCTCTGCGGCATTCGATGCTGGGCATGGCGAGCGCGCTTGCACTGGCCCATGCGGCACCCGCGCTTGCGCAGAACGCGCCGGCGACGGCGGTTCCCGCCGATCCCGGCGACATCGTCGTGACCGCACGGCGCACCGAGGAGCGGTTGCAGGACGTGCCGATCTCGATCACCGTGTTCAGCCAGCAGCAGATCGCCAGCCGCAACATCCTCACGCCGGCCGATCTCTCGACCTACACGCCGTCGCTGGAGACCAACAACTTCTTCGGCACCGCGAAAACCGAATTCGCGATCCGCGGCTTCAGCCAGGATATCGGCACGCAACCGGCGGTCGGCGTCTATTTCGCCGACGTGGTGGCCCCGCGTGCCCCCTCGGTGAACGTGCCGGCCGGCGACGGCGCCGGGCCGGGCTCGCTGTTCGATCTCCAGAACATCCAGGTGCTCAAAGGCCCCCAGGGCACTTTGTTCGGCCGCAACACCACCGGCGGCGCGGTGCTGCTCGTGCCGCAGAGGCCGACCGACAAGACCGAGGGCTTCGTCGAGGGCTCCTACGGCAATTACGACATGAAGCGCATCCAGGCGGTGTTCAACACGCCGCTGGGCGACAAGGGGCGCTTCCGCATCGGCGTCGATCGCGTGAAGCGCGATGGCTATCTCAAGAATAGCGGCGGCATCGGGCCGGATCGTTTCAACGGCACCGATTATCTGGCGGTTCGCGCCAGCCTCGTCGTCGATCTCACGCCCGATCTCGAAAACTACACGATCGTTTCCTACTCGCGCTCGAACGCGATCTTCACGCAGAAGCTGGCGACCTGCAATGCGGCGGTCGCGCTCGGCGCGCTGGCCTGCGATCAACTGGCCCGCTCGGCGGCGCGAGGCGACGGCTTCTACACCGTGCAGACCGCGATTCCGGATCTCTACGATCATCAGGAACAATGGCAGGTGGTCAACACGACGACCTGGACGGCGAGCGATTCCCTGACGATCAAGAATATCGCCAGCTATGCGCAATATAAAGAGCGCTATTCCTCGGAAATCTTCGCGACGCAGTTCGACGCTAACGTGTTCGTGCCGTTCGTCCCCAGGAACACCTTCATCAGTCTTGCGACTTCGCAGCCCGTGAACGGCGATATCGCCAATGCCAATCAGGCGACCCTGACGGATGAGTTCCGCCTCTCGGGTACGGCGTTCGACAGGCGCCTGACCTGGCAAGGCGGCGTCTATGCCGAGATCAGCAATCCGCTCGGCCAGACGGGGGCCGGCTCGCAATCTTTGGTCAACTGCTCCGACCTCGCCAAGCTGGTCTGCAACAATCCGATCGGTGCCGGCGGCGTCCAGCGATTCCTGACGCGCACGACGCTTCACGATTATGGCGTCTACGCGCAAGGCACCTACAAGCTGACCGATCGACTGAACCTGACGGGGGGCATTCGCTATACCTGGGACAGGGCGCGCTCGGACGCCAGTCTGTTCAGCTACCTCTATCCCTTCAGCGTGGCTCAGCTATCACCCAGCGGTGTCGTCTGCGCGGAGGACGGGCTCCAGCTACCGGGCTGCGCGGTGCGTTACAGCATCAGCTCGCATAAACCGACATGGCTGATCGATCTCGATTACAAGCCGAGCCGAAATATCCTGCTCTATGCCAAATATTCGCGCGGCTACCGCGCCGGCAACATCTCGCCCAACGCGCCCGCGCAGGTCGCGACCTACAGGCCCGAAAAGCTCGACGCCTATGAGATCGGCCTCAAGACCAGCTTCGGCGGCGCCCTGCACGGCACGTTCGATGTCGCGGGCTTCTACAATGATCTCACCGACCAGCAATTGCTCGTGCTGCTGCAGCCGATCGGGAACACCGGCGCGCCGCCGATCAGCGGCACCCTCAACGCGGGCAAGTCGCGTATCGCCGGCGCCGAGGTCAGCGCTTCGATCACGCCGTTCACCGGCTTCACGCTGGATGGCGCCTATACCTATCTCTATACCAAGCTGCGCAGCATCAACGCGAACGGCATCGATTCGAGCGTCTACCGGCTGGCGCCGTCGGAGCGGCCGGGCGATCCGCTACCGCTTTCGCCGAAGAACAAGTTCACGCTGACCGGGACCTATATCCTCCCGCTCGCGCCCAAGGTGGGGCAGGTGGCGCTTTCGGCGACCTTCGTGCACGTCGACAAGCTGGTCTCCAATTATTCGACGCGCAATGCCGATGGTTCGCTCGGGCCGTTCGACATCGTGCCGTCGCGCGATCTGCTCAACCTCAACCTTAACTGGAAGTCGGTCGCCGAAACGAACATCGATCTGTCGCTGTTCGCCACCAACGTGACCAACAAGCATTATTACAGCTTCTTCGCGCCATTGCTCGCCCCAACCGGGTTCACCTCGGGCGCGGTCGGCGAGCCCAGGATGTACGGCGCGCGGCTGCGCTACCATTTCGGTAGCTGATCCGGTCGAGCGCGGCGGCGCCTGCTGAAATATCAGCCGCGCTTCGGCGTCGCGCCGACATGCGCGACGCCGCGCGCCTCGGCCAGCATCGTCTGGCGGTGGCGCTCGGCATAGCCCTCGCGCTGCCGGTCGGTGCGGTCGGCATGGCAGGCGGGGCAGCTTATGCCTTCGACGAACAGCGCCGAGCTTTGTCGTTCGGCGCTGACCGGCATGCGGCACGCGCGGCAGAGTATATGGCGTCCCGGCTCCAGGCCCGGCCCTACGGCGACGCGTTCGTCGAAGACGAAGCATTCGCCCTGCCAGCGGCTCTGCTCGGGCGCGACCGCCTCCAGATAGGCGAGAATGCCGCCCTTGAGGTGATGGACGTCCTCCAGCCCCTCGGCGCGGAGGAAGGCGGTCGCCTTTTCGCAGCGTATTCCGCCGGTGCAGAACATCGCGATCCTCGGCGGGCGTTCGCGACCCAATAATTCCGCGCGATGCGCCGCGAACCACGCCGGGAAATCGCTGAACGCCTTGGTCCGCGGATCGATCGCGCCCGCAAAGGTGCCGACGGCGACCTCGTAATCGTTGCGCGTGTCGATGAGGATCGTGCCGGGCTGGTCGATCAGCATGTTCCAGTCCTGGGGCGCGACATAGTGGCCGCGCGCGCCCAGCGGATCGATATGTGGCTGCCCCATCGTCACGATCTCGCGCTTTATCCGCACCTTCATCCGGTGGAAGGGCATGTCCGGCGCACGGGATTCCTTCGTCTCGATATCCGCGCACCCCGGCAGCGCCCGAATTTCCGCGAGGACATGATCGATGGCTTCGTCCGCACCGGCGATCGTGCCGTTGATCCCCTCGGCCGCCAGCAGCAACGTGCCTTTCACCCCGCGCGCGCAGCATGCCAGCGCCAGCCGCGCGCGGATCGCCGCGCAATCCTCCATGGGCGTGAACCGATAGAGAGCGACGATACGGACCGGCATCACGCGGCGGCTATCGATCGATCGCCCCCGCTTCGCAACCCCTTTGGCGACCATGCGCTTAACGTGCGAGAACGAGACCGATGACCAGGGAGAATCGCATGCGCTTCATCGTCAACGGCGATCCGATCGATGCCGAGTTCGACCTTCGCACCTCGCTGCTCGATCTTCTGCGCGAGCATCTCGGGCTGATGGGATCGAAGAAAGGGTGCAACCAGGGGGCGTGCGGGGCGTGCACCGTGCTCGTCGATGGCGAGCGGATCAACGCCTGCCTGGGTCTGGCGGTCCAGTATCAGGGCCGGGCGATCACCACGGTCGAGGGGCTGGGGCAGGGCGATACGCTGCATCCGCTGCAACAGGCGTTCATCCGCCACGACGGCTTTCAGTGCGGCTATTGCACGCCGGGGCAATTATGTTCGGCGGTGGCGATGGCGGGCGAGATCGCGCGGGGCAGCCCGAGCGTGGTCACCGCCGACCTCTCCGCCGAGACGATCGCGCTCGACCATGACGAGCTGCGCGAGCGGATGAGCGGCAATCTCTGCCGCTGCGGCGCCTATAACGGCATCGTCGAGGCGATCGCCGAAACCTTCGCGAAGCACGCCGCATGACGCCTTTCACTTACGCGCTGGCGCCCGACGCGGCGGGCGCGCTGCGGCACGCCGAGGGAGGGGCGAGCGCCAAATATCTCGGCGGCGGCACCAATCTCGTCGATCTGATGCGCGAGACGATCGAGCGGCCGGAAATGCTGATCGACGTGACGGCATTGTCGCATTCGATCGCCGCGCGGGGGGACGGTGGCGTGCTGATCGGTGCTGCGGCGAGGAACAGCGCGCTGGCCGACGATCGCACCATCCGGCGTGACTTCCCCGTGTTGGCGCGCGCGATCCTGGCGGGGGCGAGCGGGCAGATCCGCAACATGGCGACCGTCGGCGGCAATATCCTCCAGCGCACGCGCTGCACCTATTTCTACGACGATGCCACTCGCTGCAACAAAAGGGCGCCCGGCGAAGGCTGCGACGCGCTCGACGGCTTCAACCGCATCCACGCCATCCTCGGCGCCACCCCCGCCTGCGTCGCCACGCATCCCTCGGACATGGCGGTTGCGCTGGCCGCGCTGGATGCGATCGTGCATCTTGAGGGGCCGGAAGGCGCGCGGACGATCAAGCTGGTCGATCTCCACCGTCTCCCCGGCGGCCGGCCCGATATCGAGACCGAGCTTCGCCCGCACGAGCTGATCGTCGCGGTCGAGCTGCCGCCGCTGCCGTTCGCGCGCCGCTCGGCCTATCGCAAGGTCCGCGATCGATCGAGCTATGCCTTCGCTTTGGTCTCGGTCGCCGCCGCGCTGGATGTGGAGGACGGCACGGTGCGGGACGTGCGGCTGGCGCTGGGAGGGGTCGCGCACAAGCCGTGGCGCGCGTGGAAGGCCGAAGCGGCGCTGCGCGGCCAGCCGGCGACCGAGGCAAGCTTTCGCGCCGCCGCCGAAGCCGAGCTCGCCGATGCCACACCGCTGCGCGACAACGGCTTCAAGATCGAGCTGGCGAGGCGGACGATAACCGCGGTGCTCGGCGAACTGGCGGGGGAAAGCGCATGAGCATCGTTCAGGACGCCGCGCAGAAGCTGACGCAGACCGCGCTCAGCCATGTCCCCGATCGCTGGCTGCCCGGTGCGCAGCCCGATCCGCTGCGCCAGAAGCATGGCCTGATCGGCGCGCCGGTGACGCGGGTCGATGGCATGCTCAAGGTGCGGGGCGAGGCGCGCTTCGCCGCCGAGGTGCCGTTCGACGATCTGCTCTACGCGGCGGTGGCGTTCAGCACGATCGCGCGTGGGCGGATCGCCACGCTGGAGACCGAAGAGGCCGAAAAGGCGCCCGGCGTCGCGCTGGTGATGACCTACCGCAACGCGCCGCGCATGGCGCCGCCGCCGCCGATGATGAGCACGCCCAAGGCCGCCGGATCGAAGGACCTGCCGGTGATGCAGGATCCCGAAATCCACTGGAACGGCCAGCCGGTGGCGGTGGTGCTGGCGGAGACGCAGGAGCAGGCCGATCATGCCGTAACCCTTCTCCGCGTCACCTATCAGGCCGAGCCCGCGATTACCGATTTTCAGGTCGCCAAGGCCAATGCGCATCCCCCGAAAAGCATTTTGGGCGAACCGCCGGTGCTGGAGATCGGCGATGCCGAGACCGCGCTCGCCGAAGCGGCTTTCACGGTCGATCGAACCTATCGGACACCGCGCCACAACCATAACGCGATCGAACTGCATGCCGCCACCGTGCTGTGGGAGGGCGACAATCTCACCGTCCATGATGCCTCCCAGATGGTGAACAGCACCGCCTGGACGCTCGCGCAGATATTCGGGATCGCGGAGAGCCAGGTCCGCGTGCTCTCCCCCTTCGTGGGCGGCGGGTTCGGCGGCAAGTGCCTGTGGGATCATCAGATCCTCGCCACCGCCGCCGCGAAGCTGGCGGGGCGGCCGGTGCGCATCATGCTTTCGCGCGAGGGCGTGTTCCGTCTCGTCGGCGGCCGCACGCTGACCGAGCAGCGCGTGGCGCTGGGGGCAAAGGCCGATGGCACGCTCGTGGCGCTGATCCACACCGGCGTCGTCGCGATGACCACGCACAATAGCTGCCCCGAGCAGTTCACCTTCCCCGCGCGCCATCTCTACGCCGCCGAGAACATCAGGCTGGCGCAGGACGTGGCGGACATGGACATGCTCGCCAACACGTTCATGCGCGCGCCGGGCGAATCGGTCGGCACCTTCGCGCTGGAATGCGCGCTCGACGAGCTTGCCGAAAAGCTGGAGCTCGATCCGATCGAGCTTCGCCGACGCATCGAGCCTGCCACCGACCCGACCAGCGGCCACGAATTCTCCGAACGCTCGCTGATCGAGGCGTATCGGCGCGGCGCCGAGCGCTTCGGATGGGAGCGGCGCGGCAAGCCGGGCGCGCGGCGCGAGGGCGAGTGGCTGATCGGCATCGGCGTCGCGACCGCGACCTATCCTTATTACCGCATGCCCGGCGGCGCGGCGCGGATCACGCTCGGCGCCGACGGCCGCGCGCTCGTC
>NZ_CAHJXD010000292.1 GCF_903644055.1 Sphingomonas bacterium
GCGCGAAGCGGCGATCGCCGCGCGCCGCTCGGCGGAAGCCGCGCGCCATGCCGCCGGCGCGCAAGTCGACATGCCCGACGTCGCCGAGATCGTGCGGGTCTCGATGGAAAGCGCGCGGGCCGAATTGGCGGCGACCTGTGCGGCCCAAGGCGTCAAGATGCCCGCCGACGCCGATTTCGGCGCGCTGGCGACGTGCGGCAACCATATCCAGGAGATGGTGTTCACCTCGCTGCGCGAAGCCCGCGCCGAAATCGCGCAGGATCGCGGCATGAGCGCCGAAGTGCGCGCCAAGGCGCTCGCCGGGATCGACCGCGCGATCGCCAGCAACGCGCGCCGCACCACGCATGATTAAGCGGGTCAGCGGAACGTATCGGATGGCGACCCAGACCCCCGCTATCCGGCTTTAGAGGCTGTCCTGTTCAAGCCGAAACGTCACCCCGGCCTTGAGCCGGGGTCCCGCTTCTTTTTCAGCGTCGGCAGGCAGCGGGACCCCGGCTCAAGGCCGGGGTGACGAGAATCAAGACTCTAGCAAACCTAAAACCGGTAGGTGATCGTCACGCCATATTGGCGCGGCGCCAGCGGCATGCATTGCAGCACCCCGCTGGTGCCCGCGACCCCGAAGGTGCCGTTGGGCGCGGAGTTGAGCACGCCCTGCGGTTCGGGCACGCAGGCCTGCTTGCCGAGGATGTTCCGGATCGCCGCGCTCACGTCGAAGCGGCTGCCGAACAGGCCGTCGATCCCGAGATGCACGTCCGAAAGCGCATAGCCGCGCGTCGCCTGCGCGGGATTGAAGCTGCGCAGGTCCGCCTCGTAACGGCTCTGCCAATAGCTGTGCCAGCTCAGGTCGAGCAGCCCGATCGGCGTCGATCGCGAATAGAGGATCGATCCGTTGAGCTGCCATTTGGGCAAGGGGAAACGCGTGCCTGAAAGGTTGGCGGTGCCCGTCGGCGCCAGATAGCCCGGCGGCGGCGTGAAGCTATAGTCGGTGTATCGCGCATCGAGATAGCTGCCCGAGGCCTGGAGCGTCAGCCCGTGGAGCGGCCTCGCCATCAGCTCGAACTCGAACCCCTTCACCCGCGCCTTGCGCGCGTTGAGCGTGACACTGTCGTTCGAAAAGCCCGTGCACTGCCCGGCATCGTAAAGCGCCTGCGTGCAGGGGCCGCCGGGCGCGGTCGCGAGCGTGATATTGGGCAGCGTCGCCTGGATCTGGATGTCGCGATAGGCGGTCGAATATACCGCCAGATTGGCGCGGACGGGCACGCCGCCCAGCGTCCAGTCCGCCTTCACGCCGAGCTCGTAATCGATCACGCGTTCGGGCCTGGCGGTGATGACCGCCGGATTGATCGCCGCGCTGTTGATCGCGCCCGATCGATAGCCCGATCGCGCGGTGGCATAGGCCAGAACGCCCTTGGACAGATCGCGATCGATCGCCGCCGTCCACGTCGGCTTGCGGAAGGTGCGCCGCACGATCGCATCGCATTGCGCGAGCGGCAGCAGGCGCCCGCCCGTGTCGGTCAGCGCGCAGGCGCGCGTCAGACGGTGTAAGTGATGCCGAATAGGCTGGTGCCGCCGGGATCGTAGACGCCATTGGTGACGGTCGTGGTGGTGGCGGGCGTGGCGGGGAAGCGGATCGTCTGCGTCGCCAGTTCGGCGGCGCGCCGATCGATCGTATAGCGGGCGCCCGCGGTCAGCCGCGTGTGCGGCAGGATCGTGTAGGTCGCCTGCCCATAGGCCGCGTAGCTCGCGTTGCGCGCGCCGTTGCGCGTCGCGTCGGTATAGGTGATCTGCCGCCCGCCCGCCGCCGCCGGCGAAAGCCCGCTCGGCAGGAACAGCCAGAGCTGGTCGCCGTCGCGCGGGCTGGTCTCGCGGAAGAAGAAGGTGCCCGCCGTCCATTTGAGCCGATCGGCGAGCGCCCGGCCGTTGAGCGTCAGGTCGCTCTGCCAGGAACGATAATCGGGCGTGCGATAGCGGAAGACGTTGGTGACATAAGGCAGTCCGCGATTTTGCGAGGACCCGTCCGTGCGCCACCAGCGATAGGCGGTGAGCAATTTGACGTCGATCGCGCCCTGCGTCCTGTCGATCGTTGCCGACAGCGTCTGGTAGCGCCCGTCGTCGACATTGTTGATCGCCTGCTCGGTGCTCCAGAAGCTCCGCCGCGCGGCGCGCGCGACCAGCGCCAGCGCGGCGTTATAGGCCGAGGGCAGCGTGCTGACGGCGGCGCCTGTCTGATAATCGGCGTAATAAGGCGTGATGACGCGCCCGAGCAGATCGGTGAAGCCGATGCAGGTCGCGGGGATGTTGCAGATCGACGGCCGCCCGCCCGCAGACAATGTCGTGCCGGTGAAGGCGCCGAGCGTGGTGTAGGTCTGCCCGGTATAATGTTCGTCGGAGACGCTGGCGCGCAGCAGGAGGCTCCAGCCGCCCGCCGGCGTCCATTTCGCCGAGAAGATGCCGCCGATCTTGCGATAGCCCATCGCGGGCTGATCGTTGCGCGCGCCCGATACCGGATCCTGGTAATAGTTGCGGATATAGCCGTCGCTGCGATCATAGTTGAACGCGGCGCGCACCGCGAGATTGCCCGTCACCGGCAGGTTGAGCGCGCCCTGCACCGTGCGTGTGCCGTAATCGCCGATCGTCGCGCGGATGTAGCCGCCGAAATCGCGCGCCGGCGCCCTGGTCTCGTAGAGGATCGCGCCGCCGGTGGTGTTGCGGCCGACGAGTGTGCCCTGCGGCCCCTTGAGCACCGCGACGCTTTCGACATCGAACAGGCTGCCCGTCAGCCCCACCGGCCGCGCATGATAGACGCCGTTCACATAGACGGCGGACGAGGTATCGAATTGCAGCCCGCTGCTCTGAAAATTCTGCTGGCCGCGGATCGTGACGTTGATCACGTCCTGCCGGAAGTTGGACGGCTGCACGTAGAGCGAGGGCGTGCTGTAGCGGAGATCCTCGATCGTCCTGATGCCCAGCCGATCGATGGCGGCCTGATCGTAGGCGGTGATCGAGATCGGCACCGATTGGCTGGGCTCGGCGCGTTTCCGCGCGGTGACGATGATCGTGGCGAAGGGATCGGCGGGGGTCACGACTTGCGCGCAAGCGGGCGAGCCTGCGGCGAAGCCCGAGGCGATTGCGATCAGCGCGCGCGTCCTGATCGAGGATCGATTTCGGGGAAGCGCCATCGCCCTCGTCTTGGCGGTTCGATCTCGCGAAAGGCAAGCGCATGCGCGCACCGCCGATCGCGATATTGCACATAAGTCAAAGCCGCTTAGGATCGCCGCAACCGGAGACCTTGATGCGACTGATACCCTTAGCCCTTCTCGCCGCCACCGCGCTCGCCGGGATCGCCCGCGCGCAGGCGCCTGCCGAGGAGGATCCCTATATCTGGCTGGAGGAGGTTTCCTCGCCGCGCGCGATGGCGTGGGTGGAGACGCACAATGCCGCCACCACCAAGGTGCTGGAGGCCGATCCCCGCTATGCCGCCAACCATGGCGATGCGCTGGCGATCGCCGGCGCGCGCGATCGTATCCCGTCGCCTACCTTCCGCCACGGCGAAATCTACAATTTCTGGCAGGATCCCGATCATCTGCGCGGATATCTGCGCAAGACCAGCCTCGCCGATTATCAGACCGCCGATCCCCACTGGACGACGGTGCTCGACGTGGACGCGCTCAACAAGGCCGAGGGCAAGAGCTGGGTGATGCGCGGCATCCAGTGCCTGCGCCCCGAGGAGAAGCGTTGCCTGATCTCGCTGTCCGACGGCGGCGAGGATGCGGTCGAGATCCGCGAATATGACCTCGATACGCAGGGCTTCGTCGCGGGCGGCTTCCACCTGCCGCGCGGCAAGCATCGCGTCGATTGGGAGGATGCCGATCATCTGCTGGTCGCGACCGATTTCACCCCCGGCGATCTCACTCCCTCGGGCTATCCCTATATCGTCAAGCGGCTGACGCGCGGCCAGCCGCTGTCGGCGGCGGTCGAAGTCTATCGCGGCGGGAAAGGCGACGGCGGCTACGGCGTCTCGCCGGCGGTGCTGCGCGACGGGCAGGGGCGGCAGCTCGCCGTGATCGAGCGCCCGCTCGATACCTTCCGCCATGAAACCTATGTCGTCACCCCGCGCGGTGCCGAGCGGCTGGCGATCCCGGACAAGGCGAGCGTCGCCGAGCTGGTCGACGGACGCGTGATCGTCCAGCTCGACGAGGCCTGGCCGGCGGCGG
>NZ_CAHJXD010000293.1 GCF_903644055.1 Sphingomonas bacterium
CCGGCCTTGAGCCGGGGTCCCGCTTCTTCTTCAACGTCGGCCAAGCAGCGGGACCCCGGCTCAAGGCCGGGGTGACGAGAGTTCAATCACATGACCCTGCTCTCATTCGACCCCGGGCCTCAACGCCGGGAGGGGTGCACAGGCGCTGCCTCCGTCTCTAAGAAGCGCGCCATGACGATCGACAAGACTTTCGACCCCGCGACGATCGAGGCGCACTGGTATCCCTATTGGGAGAGCCGGGGGCTGTTTCGCCCCGCGCGCGAGACCGCCGAGCCCTTCACGATCGTCATCCCGCCGCCCAACGTCACCGGGTCGCTGCATATCGGCCATGCGCTCGACAATACGCTGCAGGACATTCTCGTCCGCCACGCGCGGCTGCAAGGCAAGGATGCCTTGTGGGTGGTCGGCACCGATCATGCGGGAATCGCGACGCAGATGGTGGTCGAGCGCGCGATCGCCGCGCAGGGGCTGACGCGGCAGGAAATGGGGCGCGAGGCCTTCCTCGCGCACGTCTGGGAATGGAAGGCGGCGAGCGGCGGCCAGATCACCCGCCAGCTCCGCCGCCTCGGCGCGTCGTGCGACTGGGCGAACGAGCGCTTCACGATGGACGCGGGCTTTTCGAAGGCGGTGGTCCGCGCCTTCGTCCAGCTCCATCGCGAGGGGCTGATCTATCGCGACAAGAGGCTGGTCAATTGGGACCCGCACTTCCGCACCGCGATCTCCGACCTCGAGGTCGAGACGCGCGAGCGCAACGGCCAATTCTGGCACCTGACCTATCCGCTGGCCGACGGCGGCGGGACGATATCGGTGGCGACGACGCGGCCCGAGACGATGCTCGCCGACATGGCGGTGGCGGTGAACCCCGAGGACGCGCGCTACGCCGCACTGGTCGGCCGGCAGGTACGGCTGCCGATCACCGGGCGGCTGATCCCGATCGTCGCCGACGAGCATGCCGATCCGGCGCTGGGATCGGGCGCGGTGAAGATCACGCCGGGGCACGATTTCAACGATTTCGAGGTGGGCCGGCGCGCGGGCTTCAAGGCAAGCGAGATGCTCAACATGCTCGATGCCGAGGCGCGCGTCCGCCAGACCGCCGACGGGCTGATCCCCGCCGAACTGATCGGGCTCGATCGTTTTGCGGCGCGCGACGCGATCGTGGCGCTGCTCGACCGGGCGGGCGCGCTGGAAAAGATCGAGGATCGCGTGATCCAGACGCCCTATGGCGATCGATCGGGCGCGGTGATCGAGCCGTGGCTTACCGATCAATGGTATGTCGATGCGGCCAAGCTCGCCGGGCCGGCGATCGAGGCGGTGCGATCGGGCGCGATCCGCGTGGTGCCGGAGACGTGGAAGAAGACCTGGTATCAGTGGCTGGAGAATATCCAGCCGTGGTGCGTCAGCCGTCAATTGTGGTGGGGGCACCAGATCCCCGCCTGGTATGGGCCGGACGGCACGGCCTATGTCGCGGAAAGCGAAGCCGATGCGCAGGAGCAAGCGGGTGCGGGGATGGCGCTTACCCGCGACGCCGATGTGCTGGATACGTGGTTCTCCTCGGCGCTGTGGCCGTTCGGGACCTTGGGGTGGCCGGAAGACGCCGCACAAGCCCCGTTCGTCCCGAGCGAAGTCGAGGGACGTGCTACTGGCGGCGAGGTCGAACGTGTCTCGACTACGCTCGACACGAACGGAGATAGGGGGCGGACAAATTCGCTGCTCGCGCGCCACTACCCCAACGACGTGCTCGTCTCCGGGTTCGACATCCTGTTCTTCTGGGATGCGCGGATGGCGATGCAGGGGCTGCACTTCCTGGGCGAGGTGCCGTGGCGGACTTTGTATCTGCACGGGCTGGTGCGCGCGCCGGACGGCTCCAAGATGTCCAAGTCCAAGGGCAATACGGTCGATCCGCTCGGGCTGATCGATCGATATGGCGCCGATGCGCTACGCTTCACGCTGGCGGCGATGGAGAGCCAGGGGCGGGACATCAAGCTCGATGAGCGCCGCGTCGAGGGCTATCGCAACTTCGCGACCAAGCTGTGGAACGCCGCCCGCTTCGCGCAGGCCAACGGCATCGGCGGATCGGTACGCGCGCAGCCGCCGGAGACCGGCAACGCGATCGATCGCTGGATCGTCGCCGAGACCGTCCGCACCGTGCAAGCGCTCGATCTCGCGCTCGCCGACCTGCGCTTCGACGAGGCGGCGAACAGGCTCTATCATTTCGTCTGGGACCGCTTCTGCGACTGGTATCTGGAGCTGATCAAGCCCGTGCTGCAACCGGCCGCGCAGGCGGACGAAGATCGGGCGGCCTCCACCAGAGCCGTGGCGGGCTGGGTGCTCGATCGCATCCTCGTGATGCTCCACCCGTTCATGCCGTTCATCACCGAGGAATTGTGGCACGCGCTCAGCCCCCGCGATCACGATCTGATCGTCGCCGAATGGCCGCGCGTCGATGCCCATGCGATAGATCAGGGCGCGGTAACGGAGGTCGAATGGCTGATCCGGCTGATCCAGGAAATCCGCTCGGCGCGCACCGAGCTGAACGTTCCTCCGGGTGCGAAACTGGCGATGCACGTCTGGGCCGACGGGGAGGCCGTCACCGAACGGGTCCACCGACAGCAAGGTGCGCTCGAACGCCTCGCGCGGATATCGGACGTTCGCTTCTCCAACCTCGGCGTGGAGGGTGCGGCGGTGCAGATCGTCGTCGATGCCGTCACCTACGTCCTGCCGCTCGAGGGGGTGATCGACGTCGCCGCCGAGCGCGCGCGGCTGGATAAGGCGGCGGCGGCGGCGGAGAAGGAGGCGGGGTCACTCGCCGGGCGGCTCGGCAACCCAGCGTTTGTCGAGAAGGCCAGGCCCGAGGCGGTCGCCAAGGCGCGCGAGGATCATGGCGCCAAGCTTGCCGAGGGCGAACGGCTGCGCGCGGCGCTCGCGCGGCTGGGGGTTTAGAGCGGGATAATTTTAGATCGGTCCACTCTTCCGCTCATCCTGAGTAGGGATCGAGCTTGTCGAGAGCCCGTATCGAAGGACATGCCCTGGGGCGCTACTTCGATACGAGCCCTCGATACGCTCCTGCGGAGCTACTCGGTCTCACCTCAGCAGGAGCGGGTAAAGCTAAGGTCGTCTGACTCTAGCGCGCGATCGCGTAGACCACGTTGACGCGGGCGCGCGTCTCGATCGGGCGCGGCTTGAGGTCGACCGCGATCGGAGGGGGTGGCGGGGGTGGCGCTGGCGGCGGCGGTGCTTCCGCCCGGCTGGCGCTGACGATGACGTCGTTCTCGAACGGCTGATAGCCCGCGCCTCCGTTCGAGACGCTGAGCACCTCGCCGAGCCGGGCGCCGGTGCCGGCGGCGAGCGCTTCG
>NZ_CAHJXD010000294.1 GCF_903644055.1 Sphingomonas bacterium
AGCGCCGGGACGTCCTCGCCATCGGGCAGCACGCGCCGCAGCACGGTCTCGCACTGCGCCGCCCCCAGCCGCCCGAAGCGCAGCAGGCGGCAGCGCGAGCGGATCGTCGGCAGCAGGCGGCCGGGGGCGTGGCTGACGAGCAGGAAGATCGTGCCGACGGGCGGCTCCTCGAGATTTTTGAGCAGCGCGTTGGCGGCGGATCGTTCGAGATCGTCGATCGCATCGATCACCACGACGCGGCGCTGCGAGAGGCTCGGTGTCGTCGCGAACAAAGGTTGCAGCGCGCGGACCTGATCGACGCCGATCGATCGGGCACGTTCCTCGCTCTTGTCCTTCGTAAGCCGTTCCAACAGCTTGAAATCGGGGTGCGATCCGGCGGCCAGCAGTCTGGCCGAAGGATGCTCGTCCGCTATCGCGAAGCCTTCGGGCGCGCCTGCCAGCAGCCAGCGTGCCGCGAGTTGCGCGAAGCTTGCCTTGCCCACGCCCTGCGGCCCGGCAAGCAGCCAGGAATGATGGAGGCGATCGGAGCGCGCGGCTTCCCGGAAGGCGGCGACGGCATCGTCGTGCCCGATCAGGCTCACAGCCATTCCCCGACCGCCGCTGCCAGTCGCTCGGTGACCGCCTCGGCCGCGCCGCTGGCGTCGACGATACGCCAGCGCTCCGATTCGGCGTCGGCGAGCCGGCGAAAGCCCGCCGCCACGCGCGCGTGATAGGCGGGATCGCGCGCGCCGAAGCGATCGGGCCGGCCGGCATCGCGGGCCGCCTCGCGCGCGACCGCCTGCGCCTCGGGGAGCGCGAGCAGCAGGGTGCGATCGGGAAGCAGGCCTTCCGAGCCGATCGCATGGAGCGCGCGGATCGCCTCGTCACCGAGCCCGTCGGCTCCCCCCTGATAGGCGAGCGAGCTATCGAGGAAGCGATCGCAAACTACCCAGCGTCCCGCCGCCAGCGCCGGGCGGATAGTGCGCGCGACATGATCGGCGCGCGCGGCGGCGAACAGCAGCGCCTCGGTGCGCGCGGTCCAGCGTTCGGCCTCGCCCTGCAGCAGCAAGGCGCGGATCGCCTCGGCGCCGGGGCTGCCGCCGGGCTCGCGCGTCTCGACGACATCGAGCCCGCGTTCGCGCAACACGGTCGCGAGCAGGGCCGCCTGCGTGGATTTGCCGACCCCCTCCCCGCCCTCGAGACTGATGAATCGGCCGGGCAGCCCCATGGGCAATGGTCAGCCGCGCCCGACGAGATGGCGCAAGCCGTTGCCGACGCGTCCGAGGAAGCCCGCCATCGGCACGGCGTCGGCGGCGACCAGGGGCATCACCTGCGGCGGCCCATCCGGCGTGCGCACGATCAGATCGGCGACATGCTGGCCCTTGGCGATCGGCGCCTTGACCGGCCCGTCATAGGCGATCGTCATCTTGATATCGCCGCCGAGCCCGACGGGCACGGTGACCGAGAGATCGCGCGGCGCCACGACGTTGACGCTCCGCGCGCTGCCCTGCTGCACCGGCACCGCGTCCACCTGCTTGCCCGCCGCGAACAAGGGCTTGGCGGTCCAGGCGTGGAGCCCCCAATTCATGAAGGATACCGATTGCTCGATCCGCTCGTTGAACGAATGTAGCCCCGCCAGCACCATAACCAGCCGCCGGCCGTTCTGCTCGGCCGATCCGGTGAAGCCGTAGCCCGCCTCGTCGGTATGCCCGGTCTTGAGGCCGTCGGCGCCCGGCACGCGCCCCAGCAGGGGATCGCGATTGGCCTGCGTGATGTCCGCGCCCGATCCCAGCGTCTTGCCCCAGGTGAAGTTGGGGCGGCTGTAGAAGGTCTTGTAGAGATCGGGGAAGTTCTGGATCGTCGCGGTGGCGAGCTTGGCGAGATCGCGCGCGGTGACATAGGTCTGCCCGGCATCGGGCCAGCCGTTCGATGTGCCGAAGTGGCTGTTGGTAAGGCCGATCTCCTGCGCCTTCTTGTTCATGATCGCGACGAACGCGGGCTCGGTGCCCGCGATCTGCTCGGCGAGCACGACGCAGGCGTCGTTGCCCGAAAGCGTGACGATGCCGAACAGCAGGTTGGCGATCGAGACCTGCTCGCCGACCGACAGGAACATCGTCGATCCGGCGGCGGGGCCGTGCCATTGCTTCCACGTCTCGGGGCGCACCGTCGCCATGTCGGAAAGCTTGATCTGGCCGTGCCTGACCATGTCGAACGCGACATAGACGGTCATCATCTTGGCCATCGACGCCGGCGGTATCCGCTGATCGGGGTTTTTCGCGTAGAGCGTCGCGCCCGAGGAGAGATCGGTCATGAAGGCGATCGGCGCGGGCGTATCGAACGGCGGTGCCGCGGCCTGCGAGGGAAGCCCGATCATGCCGGCGAGGCCGAGCATCAGGGCCGCTGAACGGATGCGCATCATGGGGTGGGGCTAGTCCTCTGCTCGCTGACGGGATCGGGGGCGGGATAGCTCGGGCCGCGCGCCCGCGCCAGCGTCTCGACGGCGTTCGGCGCGGTGTCGGACACGCTGGGAAGCGCCATCGCGGGGCGCCCCGAACGCAGCGCACGGCGCACGCTATCGCCAGGGAAGACGCGACGGACGCGGACGCGGGCGACGCCCGCGCGGGTGATGCCGAGCAGTTCCGCCGCGCCGTAGGAGAGATCGATGATCCGGTTGGCGACGAACGGACCGCGATCATTGACTCGCACGATCACCCGCCTGCCGCTGGCGAGCACGGTGACCTCGACGTAGCTCGGCAACGGCAGCGTCTTGTGCGCGGCGCCGACGCGGCGGCCGTCGAAGCGCTCGCCGTTGGCAGTGGCGCCGTGCTGCCCCTTGGGGCCGTACCAGGAGGCGAGGCCGGTCTCGTCGTAGCTCGGGTCGTCGGCGGGCGAATACCATGTCCCGCGCACCTGATAGGGTCTGCCGATCTTGACCGGCGTATCGGCGACCAAGTGGTGGCTCGGTCCGGCGCAACCGCCCAACGCCGATCCGAGCGCGGCTAAGGCGACGATGCCGCGCGACGCGCGATCAGCGCAGGATTTCATCGGCGAGCAGGCCGGCGGCGAGGCCGTAGAAGTTCGAGCAATTATAATCGAGGATCGCCTGATAATTGCTGCTCAGCAGATAGGCGGTGGCGCTCGGGCCATCGGGCTCGATCAGCGTCATCTGCTCATCCTCGGCGATCCCCGGATAGGCGAGCGGCGCCACCCCCCTCGCCTTCCACTCGGCCATCGTCAGCCAGCGGCTGAGGCGCGCGTGGACGCGCGGGCAGCGCGGGCTGGTGATCGGCGAGCGCAGCGCGCCGCGATCGAGACCGGCGGGCACCCGCACCGGGACCCCCCAGGCGACGTCGGGCTTCCATCCCGCGTTGATCAGATAATTGCCGATCGAGGCGAGCGCATCGGCCTCGCTGTTCCAGATATCCGCCTTGCCGTCGCCGTCGCCGTCCTTGGCGAGCCGCAGATAGACGCTGGGCAGGAATTGCGGATAGCCGGTCGCCCCCGCCCAGCTCCCCTTGAGCGTCGCGCGGGGAAAACCGCGATCGATCAGCTTCAGCGTCGCGATGAATTCGGCGACGAACAGCTCCCGCCGCCGCCCGTCATAGGCCAGGCTGGCGAACGAGCGGAGCAGATCGAGATTGCCGCTGAAGCTGCCATAGCCCGTCTCGTGCCCGTAGATCGAAAGCATCATCGCCTCGGGCACGCCCGTCCTGCGCTCGATCGCGGCGAGCAAGGGGCGGAGCGCGGCATAGCGGCGGCGCCCGCCCGCGATATGCGCGGCATCGACATGCTGGGCGCGATAGGGCGCGAAGTTGAGCGTGGCGGACGGCGCGCCGAAGCCGCCGCCGCCGGGCTGCGCGCGGTCCGAGCGGATGACGCGCGGGTTGAGCGTGAGGCCGCCGGTCTCGCGATCGAACGTCGCGGGGTTCACCCCCTCGGCGATCGCGCGCGGGCGCAGGCCGGCGACGAAGCCGGTGAAGGCGGCTTGCTGGGGATCGGCGGCGTCGGGTTGCGGCGGAGTTGCCGAAGCCGCCGGCTTCGCGGGAAGCTCATAGGGCAATGGCGGTGGCGCGGCGGCAAGCGCCGGCGCCGAAACAGCGATCAGGACGGCAACGAGCCTCGGCATGCGCGCACCCTGCCACCCCCCGGCGCTCGGCGAAACCCTTCCCTGCCGCTTCATCCACAGCTAAGCGCGAACCAAGGACAGGTGGCCGAGTGGTTTAAGGCAGCGGTCTTGAAAACCGCCGTGGGTTCACGCCCACCGTGGGTTCGAATCCCACCCTGTCCGCCAATCGAGATGACGGGAGCTTCGTGGATCCGGCCAACCCTTCCCAGAAGGCGGAACGAGCGCCGCGCCCGTTCTCGCGCGCGCTCGCGGACGGCTTTCTCACGCCGTTCGGCGGATCGGCGGGCGCGCGACGCTTCGCCGCGAGCGGGGGGCACTGGATGGCGCCGCCGCTCACCTGGCTGCGGCGGCGGGTGCGGACCAGCGAAGCAGCGCTGATCGTCTTCGCCGTCCTGATCGGTGTGATCGCCGGCCTTGCGACTTTGCTCCAGAGCAACATCGCCCATACAGTTCAGGTCTGGGTTTACGGGCTCTCCGGCGAGGAAAGGCTGAGCGCGCGCCCGGCCATCGCGCCCTTGCGGCTGCTCGCGCTGCCGATCGGCGGGGCGGTGCTCGCGGGGTTCGGCATGCTGCTGCGGCGGCGGAAGCGCCCGCCGATCGACGTGGTCGAGGCGAACGCGCTCAACGGCGGCGTCATTCCGATGCGCGACAGCCTGCAAGTGTCGGTGCAGACGCTGATCTCCAACGGCGCGGGTGCATCGGTGGGGCTCGAGGCCGCTTATGCGCAGGTCGGCGGCGGGATCGCTTCGGTGGCGGGGCGATGGCTCCGGCTGCGGCGCGCGGACCTGCGCATCCTGGTCGG
>NZ_CAHJXD010000295.1 GCF_903644055.1 Sphingomonas bacterium
GTCGGCCAAGCAGCGGGACCCCGGCTCAAGGCCGGGGTGACGGGAATACTGTATTGCTCGCACAATACAGCTATGCTATCGCTCCGCCCGAGGAGAGGCGAATGTACAGCGAGAGCGATATCGAGGCGGCGGTGGCATCGGGCGCGCTGAGCGCGGAGGCCGCGGCGGCGCTGCGCGACAGCGTCGCGCGGGGCCGGCAGACATCTTCGGTCGACGAGGAGAGTTTTCGCCTGATCACCGGCTTCAACGATATCTTCGTCTCGATCGCGGCGATCCTGCTGCTCGTCGCGGTCGGCTGGATCGGCGCGAGCATCGGCGGCGCCTTGCAGCACGTTCCATCGGACGATTCGGAGGCGATGCGCTATCTCGCCGCGCGATCGCTGCTCGGCGCGGCCGCCGTCGCCGCGACGAGCTGGATGCTCGCCGAATATTTCACGAGGGCCCGGCGGATGGCGCTGCCCAGCATCCTGCTGCTGGGGACATTCGCGTTCGGCACGGCGGGGGCGCTGTTCGGGCTGGTCCAGCTCGCTTTGCCCGGCCTGCGCGATCAGGCGGCGGCGCGATCGGCGGCGCTTGTTGGCCTGCTGACGGCGGGCGCGATCTACCTGCACTGGCGCCGCTTCCACGTCCCGGTCACGATCGCGGCGCTCACCGGCGCGCTGGTAAGCGCTCTGCTCAGCCTCGTCTTCGCGACCGTGCCGGCGCTGCAATCGGCGTGGCTGTGGGCGCTGCTGATCGCGGGCCTCTGCGTCTTCGCCTTCGCGATGTGGTGGGACATGAGCGACCGCACGCGGACGACGCGCCGTTCGGACGTCGCCTTCTGGCTGCACCTCGCGGCGGCACCGATGATCGCGCATCCGATCTTCTGGCTGCTCGGCGTGATGAACGGCGAGATCGGCGTCGGCACCGCGATCGTCGTGATCCTGCTCTACGTCGCGTTCGGGATCGTAGCGCTGGCGGTCGATCGCCGCGCCTTGCTCGTGTCGAGCCTCGGCTATGTGCTCTATGCGCTGGCGGGGCTGTTCAAGCAGTTCGGCGCGGTGAGCCTCAACGTCGCGCTGACCGCGCTGGTGATCGGTTCGGTGCTGCTGATGCTGTCGGCCTTCTGGCATGTCGTGCGGCGGACGGTGGTGCTGAGGCTGCCCGTCGATTTCCGGGCGATGCTGCCAGCGCTGGACCGGCCGGCGGTGGTGCCGAGGCCGGCTTGATCGCTTGATCCTCTCGCAGGCCTGAGACGATCCTCCCCTGGCAGGGGAGGTGGCTGGCGGAGCCAGACGGAGGGGTGACACGCTTTGGATAGGGCGATACCCCTCCGTCAGCCCTACGGGCCGCCACCTCCCCTTCCAGGGGAGGAGCATGATCCTTGCGGCTTTGACAACAACCCGCCCCACCCCAAACGGAAGGGAGCGGTTCACTCCTCGACGAGCTTCATCAGCTTGCGCTCGACCGGTGCCAGCACCGGGCCGAGCTCGTGTCCGCGTTTGAGCACGACGCCGCCCTCGCCGATCAGCGCCCATTGCCCCTGCCGCTGGCGCAGCGCCGGGCGCTTCTCGATCCGATATTCGGGCCGCTCGGCGGTGCGGCGGAAGCAGGCGAACGACGCGGCCTCGCGCCCGAAATGGATCGCATAATCGCGCCAATGCCCCGCGGCGACCATGCGGCCGTAGAGATCGAGGATGCGGTTGAGCTCGGCGCGATCGAACACCACTTCGCTCTCGCGCGTGGCGGGGAAGGGCGTGACGACCCCCATCAGGCCGATTGGCGATCCGCGTCGTCGCGCCTGGCTTGCGCATCGATCAGGGTGGCGAGCTTGGCGCGCAGCGCCTCGACCTCGCACTTGAGGATTTCGAGCTGCTGCGTCGCGGGATCGAAGCGCTCGCTGCACGGCGTGCCGTAGGGCACGAAATGCTGGAGCGTATCGGCATCGACCAGCGTCGGCCGCGCCGGAATGCCGACCATCGTCGCGCCCGGAGGCACGTCGCGCGTCACCACCGCATTGGCGCCGATCCGCGCGCCCTTGCCCACGGTGATCGGCCCGAGCACCTGCGCGCCCGATCCGATGATGACATCATCCTCGATCGTCGGATGGCGCTTGCCGGGAATGCCATCGGTGGGATTGGTGCCGCCGAGCGTGACGTTCTGGTAGATAGTGACATTGTCGCCGATCTGCGAGGTCTCGCCGATCACGCTGAAGCCATGATCGATGAACAGGAAGCTGCCGATCCGCGCGCCGGGGTGGATGTCGATCGCGGTGAGCAGCCGCCCGATATGGTTGACCAGCCGCGCGAGGAACCACAATTCGGCTTCGAACAGCCAGTGCGCCGCGCGGTGGAAGGCGAGCGCCCAGGCGCCGGGATAGATCAATATCTCCCAGCGCGAACGCGGCGCGGGATCGCGCGCCTTGACGCTGTCCAGATAGGCGATCAGCGCGCGCTTCATCGGCGATACTCCCCGAATCGGCGATCTAGCCAAGCGCTGGGGCGATTTCCAGCGCGGCTCATGCCACCGCCGCCGATTCGACCAAAGCGACGCGGACCGCCGCGATCGCGGCATCGGCCTTGCCCGCCTCCGGTCCGCCGCCCTGCGCCATGTCGGGGCGGCCGCCACCCCCCTGTCCGCCGAGCGCCGCGACCGCCTGCTTGACGAGATCGACCGCCGAAAGCCGTGCCGCGAGATCCGGGGTGACGCCGACCGCGACGCTGGCGCGGCCGTCGTTGGTCGCGACGATGACGGCGACGCCGGAACCAAGCCGCGCCTTGGCGTCGTCGACCAGCCCGCGCAGGCCCTTGGGATCGAAATCGGCGAGCACCTGGCCGATGAACGCGATGCCGGCGATCTGCTCGGGGGCGCTGTCGTCAGTCTTCGCGGCACCGCCGCCCAGCGCGAGCGCCTTCTTCGCCTCGGCGAGCTCGCGCTCCAGCTTGCGGCGCTCCTCGACCAAGGCGGCGATGCGCGCGGGCACTTCCTCGGGCGAGGATTTCAGCGTCGCCGCCGCCTCGCGCAACCGTTCCTCGCGGCCCGACAGATAGAGCCGCGCGGCCTCGCCGGTCAGCGCCTCGATGCGGCGGACGCCCGACGAGACCGCGCTTTCGCCGACGATCTTGAACAGACCGATGTCACCGAGCGCGCCGACGTGCGTGCCGCCGCACAGCTCGACCGACCAGGCGGCCTCCGCGCCTTTGCCCATCGAGAGCACGCGGACCTCGTCGCCATATTTCTCGCCGAACAAGGCCATCGCGCCGGCGGCGATCGCCTCGTCGGGGGTCATCAGCCGGGTGGTGACGGCGTCATTCTCACGGATGTGGCGGTTCACCTCCGCCTCGACCGCCGCGATATCCTCGGGCGTCAGCGGCTTCTGATGCGCGAAATCGAAGCGCAGCCGATCGGGCGCGACGAGGCTGCCTTTCTGGGTGACGTGGCCGCCGAGCCGGTGGCGCAGCGCCGCGTGGAGCAGGTGGGTCGCCGAATGGTTGGCGCGCAGCTTGGCGCGGCGGCCGATATCGACCGATAGGTGGATCGCATCGCCGACGCGGATCGATCCGCCGCGCACCCGGGCCTTGTGCGCGTGGAGGCGACCGAGCGGTTTCGACGTATCGGCGATCTCGGCCGCAAAGCCATTGTCGTTGCCTGCCTCTCCGGCATCGCCCTGCTGGCCGCCGCTTTCGCCGTAGAAGGGCGTCTGGTTGGTGAGGATCGTCACCTCGTCGCCCGCGCCGGCCGCCTCGACCCGCGCGCCATCCTTGACGATCGCCAGCACCTGCGCGTCGCCCTCATGCCCCGAATAGCCGATGAATTCGGTGCCGCCCTGCTCCTCGGCGATATCGAACCAGATATCGTCCGAAGCCTTGTCGCCCGAGCCCTTCCACGCGGCGCGCGCGGCGGCCTTCTGCTCGGCCATCGCCGCATCGAAGCCCACGCGGTCGACGCTCATTCCCTGCGCTCGGAGCGCATCCTCGGTAAGATCATAGGGGAAGCCGAACGTATCGTAGAGCTTGAACGCGGTGGCGCCCGGCAGCGTGCCGCCCTCCGTCATGCCGCCGGTCGCCTCGTCGAGCAGGCGCAGGCCGTTGGCGAGCGTCTGGCGGAAGCGCACCTCTTCCAGCTTGAGCGTCTCCTCGATCAGCGGCTGCGCGCGGACGAGCTCGGGATAGGCCGCGCCCATCTCGGCGACCAAGGCGGGCACCAGCCGGTGCATCAGCGGCTCGGCGCTGCCGAGCAGATGCGCGTGCCGCATCGCGCGGCGCATGATCCGGCGCAGCACATAGCCGCGCCCCTCGTTGGCGGGCAGCACGCCATCGGCGACGAGGAAGCCGCTCGCGCGGAGATGGTCGGCGATCACGCGGTGCGAGGCCTGGTTGGCGCCGTCGGTGGCGCTTCTCGTCAGTTCGCCCGAAGCGGCGATCAGCGCCCTGAACGTATCGGTATCGTAATTGTCGTGGACACCCTGGAGCACGGCGGCGATCCGCTCCAGCCCCATGCCGGTGTCGATGCTGGGCTTCGGCAGGTCACCGGTGATGACGTCCGCCTCCTGCACGAATTGCATGAAGACGAGGTTCCAGATCTCGACGAAGCGGTCGCCGTCCTCGTCCGGGCTGCCGGGCGGGCCGCCGGGGATGTGATCGCCATGATCGTAGAAGATCTCCGAGCAGGGCCCGCACGGCCCGTCGGCGCCCATCGCCCAGAAATTATCCTTGGTCGGGATGCGGATGATGCGGCTTTCGGGGAGCCCGGCGATCTTCCTCCAGAGGTCGAATGCCTGATCGTCGTTGTGGTAGACGGTCGCGGTCAGCCGATCCGGATCGAGCCCCCATTCGCGCGTCAGCAAGGTCCAGGCGTGGGTGATCGCCTGTTCCTTGAAATAATCGCCGAACGAGAAATTGCCGAGCATCTCGAAGAAGGTGTGGTGGCGCGCGGT
>NZ_CAHJXD010000296.1 GCF_903644055.1 Sphingomonas bacterium
AGGCGCTCGGGCCCGTGCGGGTCGCAGCCCCCGCGCCGCCCGGCGGTGGCTTCCAGCGCTGGCTGGACGGCAAGCGGGCGCTGCTGACACGGCATATCGAGGGCGCGATCGGCGGCAACGCCGGCGGGGTCGCCGCGGCCTTCGCCACCGGCGATGTCGGCGGGATCGATCCGCAGGCGGCCGACGATTTCCGCCGATCGGGGCTGGCGCATCTGCTCTCGATCAGCGGGCTCCACGTGGCGGCGGTGATCGCGGCGACGATGGTGCTGACGCTCCGCCTGCTGGCGCTGAGCCCATGGCTCGCGCTGCGCTGGCCGCTGACTTTGATCGCCGCCGCGACGGGCGCGCTGGCGGGGATCGCCTACACCTTGCTGTCGGGCGCCCAGGTGCCGACCGTCCGCTCGTGCGTCGCGTCGCTGCTGGTGCTCGGCGGCATCGCGCTGGGCCGCGAGGCGATGACGCTGCGGCTCGTCGCCACCGGCGCGCTCGTCGTGCTGCTGTTCCGGCCCGAGGCGTTGGTCGGCCCGAGCTTCCAGCTCAGCTTCGCCGCCGTCACCGCGATCGTCGCGCTCTACGAAAACCCCAAGGTGCGCGCGCTTGCGCTGAAGCGCGATGAGAGCTGGTCGCGCCGGATCCTGCGCGAACTGCTCTCGCTGCTGGCGACGGGCCTTCTCGTCGAGGCGGCGCTGGCGCCGATCGGCCTCTATCATTTCCACCGCGCCGGCCTCTACGGCGCGTTCGCCAACATCGTCGCGATCCCGCTCACCACCTTCGTCGTCATGCCCGCCGAAGCACTGGCGCTGCTGCTCGATCTCTTCGGACTGGGCACCCCGGCATGGTGGGTAGCCGGATCGGCGCTGCGCTTCCTGCTGTGGATCGCGCACCGAGTCGCGATCCTGCCCGGCGCGGTCGCGGCCTTGCCCTCGATGCCGCTCGGCGCCTTTCTGCTGATGGTCGCGGGAGGATTATGGCTGGCACTGTGGCGCACGCGCTGGCGGCGGTTGGGGGCCGCACCGCTGGCGATCGGCGCGCTGTGGGCGCTGGCGACCCCCGCGCCCGATCTGCTCGTCACCGGCGACGGTCGCCACCTCGCGATCCGCAACGGCGATGCCCTCCACCTGCTGCGTCCCCGCGCCGGCGATTATGTCCGCGAGCTGCTGGGCTGGGGCGCGGGCATCCAGGCGACCGCGCTCGATCTCGACGCGATGCCCAACGCGCGCTGCGGCGACGACGCCTGCGTCGCCACGCTCGATCGCGGCGGCCGGCGCTGGCGCCTGCTCGCGACGCGCAGCGCCTATCGCACCGATTGGGAGGCGCTGACCCGCGCCTGCCGCTGGGCCGATATCGCCGTCAGCGATCGCCGCTTGCCGCAGGGCTGCCGGCCGCAATGGCTCAAGCTCGATCCCGCCTCGCTCGGGCAGAACGGTGGCGTATCCGTCACGCTGGCGCGGGCCACGGTCGAAACGGTCAACGGCGGCGATCGGCACCCCTGGGTGATCCGCTCTACTCGTCGTCCGGGTAAGGCCCCTTTCCGCCCTCGGCGATGAAGCGATCGATCCGCGCCGCGAGCACGGGCAGCGGCACCGATCCCGTCGACAGCACCATATCGTGGAAGGCGCGGAGGTTGAACCTGGGGCCGAGCGCCGCCTCGGCCCTGGCGCGGCCGTTGCGGATCGCCATCTCGCCGAGATAATAGCTCAGCGCCTGCCCCGGCCAACTGATGTAGCGATCGACCTCGGTCTCGATCTCATGCTCGGAAAGCGCGCTATTGTCGCGCAGGAAGGCCTGCCCTTGTGCGCGCGTCCAGCCCAGCGAATGCACGCCGGTATCGATCACCAGCCGCGCCGCGCGCCACATCTGATAGGAAAGCATGCCGAACCGCTCATAGGGCGTCCGATAGAGGCCCATCTCGTCGCCCAGCCGCTCGCAATAGAGCGCCCAGCCCTCGCCATAGGCCGAAATATAGAGGTGGCGGCGGAAGGGTAGCTGCTCCTTATTCTCCGCCGCCAGCGGTATCTGCATTGCATGGCCCGGCGCGCTTTCGTGCAGCGTCAGCGCGGTGAGCTGGTAGAGCGGGCGCGAGGGCAGATCATAGGTGTTGAGCAGATAGACGCCGTCGCCGCCGCGCCCGGCGGTGTAGAAGGGCGCGATATCGGCGGGCACGGGCACGATCGCGAACCGCTTGCGCGGCAGGCGCCCGAAGAACAGACCGAGCTTGCCGTCCACCTGCTTGGCGATCCACGCCGCCTGCTCGAGCAGTTCATCGGGCGTCCTGGCATAGAATTGCGGATCGTGGCGCAGGAAGGCGAGAAAGCCCGGGAAATCCCCCTTGAAGCCGCTGTCCGCCATCGCCTTCAGCATCTCGGCATGGATGCGTGCGACCTCTGACAATCCCAGCGCATGGATCTGCGGCGGGGTCATCGCGACGGTGGCATATTCGGCGATCTACGCGCGGTAGAAGGCGCGCCCGTCGGGCAGCGCCTCGGCCGCAAGGCTCACCCGCGCATGCGGGATATAGTCGTCGTTGAGGAAGCGGCGCAGCCTGGCGAACGCCGGTATCGCCGCGCCGATCGCCGCCGCACCCTGCGCGCGCAGCTCGGCCTGGACCGCCGCCGGGAGGCTCGCGGGCATCGTCCTGAACGGTGCGTAGAGGCTGGTCCGCACAGGGTCGCCGGCGTCGGCGATCGCATCCAGCGAGGCGGCGCGCCCTTCGAGCGTCACCTTCGGCGGAGTGAAGCCGCGCGCGAGGCCCGCGCGCAGATTGGCGGTCTGATCGTCGACCCAGCCGGGGATCCCGCGAAGCTGCGCGATCCAGTTGCGGTAATCCTGCTCGGTCCTGAAGGTCGCGCGGGATTGAGAACCGAGCGCGCTCCAGAAGCTCGAATCCGAGTTGAACGGCATCTCGTAGGTCCGGAAGCGCAGCCCCGCGATCCGCGTGTCGAGCGCGTAGCGATAGACTTGCGCATCGACCTGATGCTGCGGCGAGAGGCCAGCCGCATCGATCGCCGCCAGCGCGCCGGCCGATGCGGTGAGCCGCGCCAGCCGCGCCGCCTGCGCCGCCG
>NZ_CAHJXD010000297.1 GCF_903644055.1 Sphingomonas bacterium
GAGGCCTGCGCCTGTTCGTAGAGCGTGCGCACCTGATCGACGTCGCGCAGCGTGCCCCTGCCGCCGCTGTTGAGGCGCTCGGTCAGATCGAGCGTGCGCGCCTGCAGCGCGATCGTCTCGCGCGCGTTGGCGGCCTGCGCGGCATAGCCGCAGGCGTCGCCATAGGCGCGCGCGGTATCGGCGGCGACGGTGACGCGCGCGGCATCGAGCTGCGCCGCGGTCGCCTCGTAATCGCCGCGCGCCGCCTCGATCCCGCGCCGCACGCCGCCGAACAGATCGACTTCGTAGGCGACGTCGAAGCCCAGCGAATAGGCATCGTAGGTGATGCCGTCGGGCAAGGCCGCGGTCGTCGTGCCGACCGTTCCCACCGCACCCGTCACGCCCAGCGACGCGGTGCCTTGCCGGGTGTGCGTATAGCTGGCCGAAGGGCTCGTCGTCGGCAGCAGCGCGCCGCGCGCCTCGGCGAGCACATAGCGCGCGCGCTTGAGATTGGCGGTGGCGACGCGCAGGTCGGTATTGTTGCGCAGCGCCTCGTCGATCAGCGCATCCAGCGTCGGATCGTCGTAAAGCTGCCACCAGCGCGCGGGCAGGTCCTGCGTGCTGCGCGCCGGCTCCACGAACGGACCGCTCGAGGCCGGCGGTGGTGTGGCGGCCTTGTAGTTCGGGCCGACCATGCAGCCGCCGAGCAGCAGGGCCGCCGCCGGCGCGAGCAGGCGCTTCACGTCGCATCCCCGGCGGCGCGCGGGCCCCGCATGCGCCGATAGCGATCGCGCGCCCACCCGCCGAAATTGCGCGAGATGACGTAGAAGGAGGGCGTGAACAGCAGCCCGAACAACGTCACGCCGATCATCCCGAAGAAGACCGCGATGCCCAGCGCCTGCCGCATCTCGGCGCCCGGCCCATTGTCGATCACCAGCGGCAGCGTGCCGAGGATGAAGGCGACCGAGGTCATCAGGATCGGGCGGAGCCGCTGGTGCGCGGCATGTTCGGCGGCCTTCGCCGGCCCTTCGCCATCCTGTTCCTCATGCTGCTTGGCGAATTCGACGATCAGGATCGCATTCTTCGCCGCGAGCCCGACGAGCACGACCAGCCCGATCTGCGTGAGGATATTATTGTCCCGCCCCATGATGTTGACGCCGACGATCGCGGCCAGCAGGCACATCGGTACGATCAGGATCACTGCCAGCGGCAGCACCAGGCTCTCGTAATTGGCGGCCAGCAACAGGAAGACGAACAGCACCGACAGCCCGAACACCAGCATGCCGGTGTTGCCCGCCGAGCGCTGCTGGAAGGCGAGCTCGGTCCATTCGAAGCTGAACCCCGACGGCAGCAGCTTCTGCGCGAGCCCTTCCATCGTGCGCAGCGATTGGCCGCTCGAATAGCCGGGCCCGGTGTCCCCCTGCAATTCGGCCGAGGGATAGAGATTGTAGCGCACCACGCGATAGGGGCCGCTGTCGTTGCGCAGCTTCATCACCGCATCCAGCGGCACCATCGTTCCCGAGCTGGAACGTGCCTTCAGCCGCCCGATATCTCCGGTCTCGTCGCGGAACGCCGAATCGGCCTGCGCGGTCACGCGGAAGGTGCGCCCGAGAAAGTTGAAGTCGTTGATATAGGTGGAGCCGAGATAGGTGCCGAAGGTCGAGAAGATGTTCTGCACCGGCAGGCCGAGCTGCTCGGCCCTCTCCCGATCGACGTCGGCATATAGCCGCGGCGTTCGCGTGTTGAAGGTGGTGAACACCGATGTGAGGCCCGGCGTCTGGTTGGCCGCCATCATCATCTTCATCGTCGCGGCTTCCAGCGCCTTGTAATCGGTGCCGGTGCGATCCTCGATGATCATTTTGTACCCGCCGCCCGTGCCGATTCCCGCGACCGGCGGAGGCGCGACCAGCAGGATGAGGCCGCCGGTGATCGGGGCCAGCTTCTGGCGAAGATCGGCGGTCACCTGCGCGATCGATGCGCGATCGGACTTGGGCTTCAGCGTGAAGAACATCGTCGCCGCATTGGGCGCGTTGGAGAAGCTCGATCCATCGAGCCCGGCGAACGCGACGGTATTCTCGGTGCCCGAATAGGATCCGGCGATATCCTGCGCATGCCGCAAAACCTCGTCGGTGCGCTGGAGCGATGCGCCCGGCGGCATCTGGATTACGCCGATCAGGAAGCCCTGATCCTGCGCCGGGATGAAGCCGGTCGGCGTAGCGTAGAAGCGCCAGCCTGCGAGGCCGATCAGGCAGACATAGGCGATGCCGATGATCGCCAGCGCGCGTACCGCCCGCGCGGTGAACTTGCCGTAATTGCTGCCCAGCCGATCGAAGCCCCGGTTGAACAGGGCGGCGAAGCGATGCGGCAGCCCGCGCCAGCCCGCGGGCGCCCGGCGCTCTGGATCATGCTTCTTCAGGATCAACGCCGCCAGCGCCGGCGAAAGCGTGAGCGAGACGAAGCAGGAAATCGCGGTGGCGCTCATGATCGTCAGCGCGAACTGGCGATAGAATTGCCCCGAAATGCCGGGGATGAAGGCCGTCGGCACGAACACGCCCATCAGCACCAGCGCGATCGCGATCAGCGCGCCCGATACCTCGTCCATCGTCGCATGCGCCGCGGCGCGCGGCTCCATGCCCTTCTCCTCGATCAGCCGCGAGATATTCTCGACGACCACGATCGCATCGTCGACGACGATGCCGATCGCCAGCACGAGGCCGAACAGCGAGAGATTGTTGAGGCTGAAGCCGAAGGCGGCAAGCACCGCGAACGATCCGACCAGCGAGACCGGGATCGCCAGGATCGGCACGATCGCCGCGCGCCAGCTCTGGAGAAAGATCAGCACCACCAGAGCGACGAGGATGATCGCCTCGACCAGCGTCTGCTGAACCGCCGAAATCGATTCCGAGATATATTCGGTGGGGCGGTAGGGGATGCGATAGGCGAGGCCGGGCGGGAAGCTCTTGGCCGAATTGACCACCTCGGCCTCCACCGCGGCCGCGGTCGAAAGCGCGTTCGAGCCCGGCAATTGGGTGATGCCGATCCCGATCGAGGCCTGGCCCGAAAGATAGGAGTTGATCCCATATTCCTGCGCGCCGAGCTCGATCCGGGCGATATCGCCGAGCCGCGTTATCCGGCCCTGATCGTCGGTCTTGACGATGATGTCGCGGAATTCCTCGGGGCTCGTTAGCCGGCCCTTGGTCTGGATGTTGAGCTGAAAGGCGGTGCCGCCGCGGCTGAACGGCGGCTGCCCGATCGTGCCCGCCGCGACCTGCACGTTCTGCGCGCGCGCCGCCGCGATGACCTCGTCGACCGTCAGGTTGAGCGCGGCGGCGCGATCGGGATCGATCCAGATCCGCATGTTGTAATCGCGTCCGCCGAACAGCCGCACGTTGCCGATGCCGGGCAGGCGCGTGATCCGATCGACGAGCTGCAGCGTCGCATAGTTGGAGACATATTGCTGCGACAGCGATTTGTCGGGCGAGATCAGCTCGACGACCATCAGCAGATCGGGGGCGTTCTTGTTCACCGTCACGCCGATCTGGCGGACCTGATCGGGCAGGCGCGGCTCCGCCGAGGAGACGCGGTTCTGCACCAGCACCTGGCTCTGATTGATGTCGCTGCCCTGCGCGAAGGTCACCGTGATCGTCAGGTTGCCGTCGCCCGTCGCCGAGGAGGACATGTAGAGCATATGCTCGACGCCGTTGATCGATTGTTCGAGCGGCGCCGCCACGGTCTCGGCCAGCGTCTCGGCGGTCGCGCCGGGGAAGCTCGCCGTCACCACCACGGTCGGCGGCGCGATATTGGGATATTGCGCGACGGGCAGCAGCGGATAGGCGACGATGCCGAATACGACGATCAGGATCGACAGCACCGCCGCGAAGATCGGCCGCTCGATGAAGAAATGCGGGAAGCGCAACCGTCCGGCCTAATGCGTGGTCGCGGCGGCGGCGGGTGGTGCCGTCAGCGGCGAAGCTCCGGGCGCGGTATCCTCGGCGCGCGGCGTGAGCCTGGTCATCACGGTATCGACCGCCGCGCCCGGCTGGAGCTGCGTCAGCCCGTCCAGCACGACGCGATCCCGCGGCGTCAGCCCCGTGCGCACCACGCGCAGCCCCGCGACCATCGGCCCGGTTTCGACCGGGCGCGCGGCGGCCTTGCCCTGGCCGTCGACGACATAGACGAGCTTGCGCGTCTGATCGGTGGTGATCGCCTCGTCCGGGATCAGCATCGCGCGATAGGTGCCCGATCCCACCAGGCGCGCACGGCCGAACATCCCCGGCGTCAGCATGCGGCCCGGATTGGCGAGTTCGGCATGCGCGCGGATCGTGCCCGATCGCGGATCGATCGCATTATCCACGAAAACCATCTTGCCATGGTGCGGATAGCTGCTCTCGTCGGCGAGCTGGATGTCCACCGGGTTGGGGGTGTTGCGCGACGAGCCGCGCTCGCCTTCCTGCGCCTGGCGGGTATATTTCAGATAGAGGCTCTCGGCGCCCTCGAACGTGAACCAGATCGGATCGAGCGTGACGACTCGCGTGAGATCGGTCGTGGCCGCGGTGACGACGTCGCCCAGGCTGACCTTCTTGTCGGAGACGCGGCCGGTGACCGGCGATCGCACCGTGGTGAAATCCAGGTTGAGCTTGGCCGTCGATTGCGCGGCGCGATTGGCGTCGAGATCGGCCTGCGCGGTGCGGACGTTGGCGAGCTTGGTCTCCAGCTCCTCCTGGCTCACCGCCTGTAGCGAGCGCAGCTTCTGCGCGCGCGCGAGCTCGGTCTGCGCGTTGGCCAGCGTCGCGGCGGAGCGGCCGGTCGCCGCCGCCGCCTGCAGATAAGCGGCGCGATAGGGGCGGGGATCGACGATGAACAGCGGCTGCCCGGCGCGGACGTCCTGCCCGTTGCGGAACAGGATGGCGGTGATCGTTCCCGAGACGCGGGGGCGCACGTCGGCATCCTGGATCGCTTCGAACCGCCCGACATATTCGTCCCAGTCGACGATATCGCGGCCCAGCGGATGCGCGACGGTGACGCGGGGCTTGGGCGGCGGCGGGGGCGCCTTGCCGCCGCATCCGGTCAGCGCCAGCGCGCCGGCGGTGATCGCTGCCAAAAACCGTCGCCGCATCATCCACCCCATCGCTGCTTGGGCAGATGGTGTTCGGTCAGCCAAGCTACAACCGTAACAAGGATCAATTTTTAGCAATTGACGACTACCAGCGTAGTCATTACGACTACACCCGTAATCGGAGACTCGGAATGGCGGTGATCGGTGAGGGCGAGCTGGCGGTGATGGAGGTGCTCTGGCAACAGAGCCCGCTCACCGCGCAGGAAGTTTCCGAGCGCGTCGACAGCGGACGCGGCTGGAGCGCGACGACGATCAAGACGATGCTCGGCCGCCTGCTCGCCAAGGGCGTGCTCGCGCATGAGGAGGATGGCCGCCGCTACCTCTACCGGCCCGCCGTCACGCGCGGCGACTATGCCGCCACCGAGACGCGCCGCTTCGCCGATCGCCTGTTCGGCGGCCGCGCCGCGCCGCTGGTCGCGCACCTTGCCGAGGGCGAGGGGCTGACCGCCGACGATATCGCCGAACTGGAAGCGCTGCTGAAGGAGCTGCGGCCATGATGTCCCTGATTTCGCCCGTCTGGATCGTCCAGACCCTGATCGCCAGCACGCTGCTGATGGCGCTGGTCCTCGCGGTACGCGCGCCGGTGATGCGCGCCTTCGGGCCGCGCGTCGCTTATGCCCTGTGGCTGCTGCCCGCGCTGCGCATGATACTGCCGCCGTTGCCCGGCTGGCGGACTTTGATGATCCCGATCGCCTATGTCGGGCCGCATCGCTCGACGATCGGGTTGATCGATCCCGCGAGCGCCGCCCGCCTGATGCGCGAGGGCCCCGGTCCGCTGCCCGCGCCCGAGGCGATCCTGCAACTCGGCCCGCCGCATCCCGCGCTGGCGCTGCTGGATGGCGCGCCGCCTCCTCCCATCGACTGGGCGGCGATCGCCGTCGCCGTGTGGCTTGGCGGCGCGCTATTGCTGTTCGCCACGCAATTGCTGCGCTACCGGCTGTTCCTCGATCGCGCGCTGCGCGGCTCGGTCCGGCTGTCGCGGGAATGCGGGATCGATGTGCTGATCAGCGGGCATGTCTCCGGCCCGATCGCCGCGGGAATTCTCAAGCGGCGCATCCTGCTGCCCGGCAATTTCCTCAGCCGCTACACCTCGGAGGAGCGCCGCCTCGCGCTCAAGCATGAGGCCGCGCACCACGATCGGCTCGACATCCCCGCCAACCTGCTCGCGCTGGGCATCGTCGCCTTGCACTGGTGGAACCCGCTCGCGCACCGCGCCTATCGCGCCTTCCGCGCCGATCAGGAACTGGCCTGCGACGCCACCGTGCTCGCCGAGGCGGCGCCGGGCGAGCGTCATCCTTATGGCAGCGCGATGCTCAAGTCGGCCTCGGGGCACATGCCCGCGATGGCCTGCGCGCTCAGCCACAAGGACCAGCTCAAGAAGAGGATCGGGATGATGGCCAGGGGTGAAATGGGAATGGGGCGGCTGCTCTCGGGTGTGGTTCTGGCGGCGACGGCGATCGGCGGCGGGCTGG